>NZ_RAWQ01000110.1:0-33517 GCF_003668965.1 Corallococcus sp. AB030 | reverse complement strand
CAGCACCAACCCCCTCGCTCCCCCGACTGTTGTCCTACCTACCCTTCAGGACGGGACAATGTTCACCCTCTTCACAAGATCCGGGCCTTCCTGTACTTCCAAGATGTTGCACGTTGATCCGCCCCTGTTCCCCCACAGAGGACCATGACTGCTCCCACTGTCCTCATCTCGGATGATGAGCCCCTTGTCGTGTCCGCACTCGCCCGGGAGGCCAAGCGCTCCGGCCTCGTCTGCGTGTCAGACACCACCTCCGAACATGTGCTGGAGCTGGCCCGCAAACACCGGCCCGCGGTCATCATCCTGGACATCAATCAGCACCAGGACGGACGGGACCTGCTCGCGCAGCTGAAGAAGGACCCCGTCACCCGCGACTGCAAGGTCATCATGCTCAGCGGCGTGGAGGATCAATTCACCCGCCACGTGTGCTTCGAGCTGGGCGCCGACGACTACGAAGTGAAGCCGTGCGACCCCACCTTCATGACCCGCATCGCCCGCATGGCCGCCGCCGCCGTGCGCCCTCCCGCTTCGCCCGAAGCCGCCTGACTCACGACGGGCGCAGCGAACGGATGGCCTGCGCGTAGTCCTTCGCGCCAAACACGTAGCTGCCCGCCACCAGCACCGTCGCCCCCGCGTCCACCACGCGCTTCGCCGTCTGCGCGTTGATGCCGCCGTCCACCTCGATGTCCACGTCCTTCAGCCCCCGCGCGTCCAACATCGCGCGCAGCCGGCGGACCTTGTCCACCGTGGACTCGATGAACGACTGCCCGCCGAACCCCGGGTTCACGCTCATCAAGAGCACCATGTCCACGTCCCCCAGCACCTCTTCAATCGCGGACAGCGACGTGCCCGGGTTCAACACCACCGCCGGCTTCGCTCCCGCCTGACGGATGGATTGCAGCGTGCGGTGCAGATGCGGGCTCGCCTCCTGGTGCACCGTCAGCACGTCCGCGCCCGCCTTCACGAACGCCTCCACGTACTTCTCCGGCTCCACAATCATCAGGTGCACGTCCAGCGGCTTCGTCGCCACCCGCTTGATGGCCTCCACGATGACCGGACCCAACGTGAGGTTGGGCACAAACCTGCCATCCATGACATCCACGTGAATCCAATCCGCGCCGGCGGCCTCGATGGCGCGGACCTCTTCACCCAGGCGGCTGAAATCACAGGAGAGCAGCGACGGAGAGATGCGGACAGGGCGGGTCATGGCGGCGCTTCATAACCGCTTCCGGTGGCCCCTGGTACCGTCGCCCGGCAGGACAGGGTGCTTGCGGACACAGGTGGACCTGGCAGGTGGGGGGGCCGGGCGGCCAACACATCCTGCGTGCTACAACCTGGCGAGCCCGCGGCCATCCGCCGCATCCCACGGAGCCCGCCCCGGTGCTTCCCCAGTCCGTGCCCGCCTCCCCCAACCTTTCCCGCCGGCTCGCGAAGCTGACGTCCATCCTGGATGTCGCCAAGGCGATGAGCGCCGAGCGCGACCTCGACCTGCTGCTGCCCCTCATCCTCTATGAGGCCACCAAGGTCGTGGAGTCGGACCGCTGCTCGCTCTTCATCCTGGACCGCGAGCGCGAGGAGCTCTGGAGCAAGGTGGCCCAGGGCTCCAAGAACGAAATCCGTCTCCCCATGGGCAGCGGCATCGCCGGCCAGGTCGCCCATACCGGCGCCGTCATCAACATCCCCGACGCCTACGCCGACGCCCGCTTCAACAGCAGCTTCGACATCTCCAGCGGCTACCGCACCCACACCATCCTCTGCGTCCCCATGCGCGACGCCAATGGAGAGGTGACGGGCGTCATCCAGGCCCTCAACAAGCGCGGCGGGCAGGTGTTCGACGAGGAGGACGAGGAGCTGCTGCTCGCCCTGGGCGCCCAGGCCGCCGGCGCGATCGAGAACGCCCTCCTCCATGAGGAAATCAACCGCCTCTTCGAGGGCTTCGTCTCCGCGTCCGTCGTCGCCATCGAAGCGCGCGACCCCTCCACCGCGGGCCACTCCGGCCGCGTCGCGGACCTCACCGTGTCCCTGGCCCAGGCGCTGGAGCACCGCGCCACCGGCCCCTATGCCCAGACGCGCTTCACCGCCGTGGAGCTGCAGGAGCTGCGGTACGCGTCGCTGCTGCACGACTTCGGCAAGGTGGGCGTGCGCGAGAACGTGCTCGTCAAGGCGGAGAAGCTGTATCCGCATGAGCTGGAGGCGCTCAGCGCCCGCTTCCAACTGGCTCGCAAGGATTTGCAGCTGCAGAGCTCCCGTCGCCGGCTTGCCTCCGTGGAGGTCCGCGGCCTGTCCGCCCTGCCCTCCATCCATCAGGAGGAGGACGCGCGGCTCGGCCAGGAGCTGGCCCAGCTGGATGAGGTGATGGGCTTCCTGCTCACCTGCAACAAGCCCACGGTGCTCGCGCAGGGCAACTTCGAGCGGCTGCTGGAGCTGGGCAAGCTCACGTTCACCGACGCGCATGACCATGGGAAGCCGCTGCTGCTGCCCCATGAAATCCAATCCCTCTCCATCACCCGCGGCACCCTCTCCCCGGAGGAGCGCCGCGAAATCGAGAGCCACGTCGACCACACGTACCGCTTCCTGTCGCAGATTCCGTGGACTCGCGCGCTGCGCCGCGTGCCGGAGATTGCCTACGCGCACCATGAGAAGCTGGACGGCACGGGCTACCCCCGCGCCGTCCCGGAGATTCCGGTGCAGTCCCGGATGATGTCCATCTGCGACATCTACGACGCGCTCACCGCGAGCGACCGGCCCTACAAGAAGGCCGTGCCTCACACGCTCGCGTTGGACATCCTCAAGAAGGAGGCGGGGTCCGGACAGCTCGACAAGGACCTCTTCACCATCTTCGTCGAGGCGGAGATTCCCCGCCGGGCTCTCAAGAAGAGCCCGGCGTAGGGCCCTGCATCAGGCGCTGATGGTGTGCAGCCGGAGGCTGTTGATCTTCCCCGGCTGGCCCACCGGCGCGCCGAACACCACCACGATGCGGTCGCCCCTGCGAGCGAGGCCCCGCGACACCAGCTCCTCCTCCACGCGGCGGAGCATGGTCTCCGTCTCCTGGATGGGCTCCAGCACGCGCGGCACCACACCCCAGAGCAGCGACAGGCGGCGGCGCACCTCCTGGTTCGGGCTGAACGCGACAATCGGCACCGTGGGCCGGTAGTGCGCGAGCAGCCGCGCCGTCACGCCGGACAGCGTGAAGGCCGCGATGAGCGTGGCGCCGCTGGCCTTGGCCGCCTCGCACGCCACGCGCGCGATGACGTCCGGGAAGTGCAGCGGCAGGCCCAGCGGGGCCTCAATCTGGCGCGGCAGGAGCTGCGCGCGGGAGGAGGATTCCGCCGCCAGGATGATGCGCTCCATCATCTGCACGGAGTCCAGGGGGAACTTGCCGCTCGCCGTCTCACCCGAGAGCATCAGCGCGTCCGCGCCGTCGTACACGGCGTTGGCCACGTCGCTGGCCTCCGCGCGCGTGGGACGCGGGTTGTCGATCATCGAGTTGAGCATCTGCGTGGCCACGATGACGGGCAGGCCGCGCAGGTTGGAGCGCCGGATGATGTCCTTCTGGACGGCGGGCACTTCTTCCGGGGGAATCTCCACGCCCAGGTCGCCTCGGGCCACCATCACGCCGTCCGTCTTGTCGAGGATGGCGTCCAGGCGCGCGATGGCCTCCGGCTTCTCCAGCTTGGAGATGATGGGCACCGTGCGGCCCACCTCCGCCATGGCCTGGCGCGCGGAGTCCAGGTCGGACGGCTGACGCACGAAGGACAGCGCGATGTAGTCCACGCCCGCCTTGAGGCCGAAGATGAGGTCCTCGCGGTCCTTGGGCGTGAGCGCGTCCGCGCGCACCGCCACGCCGGGCAGGTTGATGCCCTTGTTGTTCTTCAGGATGCCGCCGTGAATCACTTCCGTCTTGATGAGCTGCTTCTTGTCCGTCTCCACGACGCGCAGCTCCAGGAGGCCGTCATCCAGGAGGATGCGGTCGCCCGGGTTCACGTCCGCCGCCAGGTGCGGGTACGTGGTGGACACGATTTCGTCCGTGCCCTTCACCGTCTCGTCGGTGGTGATGTGGAAGGTGGCGCCGTGCTTCAGCTCCGTGCTGCCGGTGACGAAGCGGCCGGTGCGAATCTTGGGGCCCTGCAGGTCGCCCAGGATGCCCACCGCCTTGCGCACCTTCAGCGAGGCCGCGCGCAGCATGTCGATGTTCGCCTGATGCTGCTCGTGGCTGCCGTGGGAGAAGTTGAGCCGGGCCACGTCCATGCCGGCCTCCAGCAGCGCTTCCAACATCTCCGGGGTCTGACTGGCGGGACCGAGGGTGCAGACAATCTTTGCTCGTCGCATATGAGGCCGAACATCCGGCCCCAGCGCGTTTCGGTCAAGGAGTCACGGAGCGCGACCGAGCAGGTAAACCAGTAAATGTCCAGGCCGCTCGGCGTGCGCTCAACCGCGCAGCAGCGTGCCCAGGTTCTCTCGCTCCCAACGCAGCGCGGCGGCGTAGTGCGGGTACGTGCGCTCGCGCTCGCGGAAGGCGCGCGGGTGGTGCACGCGGCGCCCGGTGCGATTGCTGCTGGGGAACAGCTGGTGGAGCATCTCGTGGAAGACGATGAACTCCACGAAGAAGGCGGGCACGTCCGGCTTGTCCAGCGCGGGGTGGATGCGGATTTCGCGCGTCTGGTGGTCGTAGACGCCCAGGCGGATGGACTTGCGGCGGCGGCGCGGCGGCATGCGGCCCCAGCCGATGCGGGCCTGGATGGCGTTCTGGAAGTAGGCCTCGTTGACGCCATTGTAGAGCGCGCGCAGGTCGAAGCAGCGGCCGAGCGGGTTCAGCTCCGCGTCGGATTCCCGGCGCAGCTGGCGGATGAGCGGCTGCTGGCCCCGGATGTACTCGTCCAGGAGGGCGCCCGCGGCGCGGTGCCCCCGGCCCGCGTAGTCCGCCACCGCGCGCACGATGACTTCGGGCGCGTCCAGGAACATGTGGTGCAGCCGCAGCTGGAGCACCTGCGAGCCGCGGCGGAAGGACACCATGGTGGAGCGGTTGTCCGTCACGGCCAGGCGCACCGGCATGCCCAGGTTCGCGCTCAACCGCCACGCGAGCGACTCCGCGCGCGACCAGAGCTCCTCACGCGACGCGGTGAGGACGCGCGGCGCTTCCTCCACGACGCGGTTGCGCGGCGGCAGCGGCGCGGGACCTTCCGGCACGCGCTGCGCGGAAGCGGCGGCGCGTTCCGCGGACGAGCCACGGGGGAACAGGGACATCTGGCGGAAGGCTTCGGGCGTCACGCGGGGGGCATCGTACCCGGCACTTCCCGAACCTCAAGGCCAGGGGATGGATGCCCGTCCGCCTGTCGACCGGGCCCACACGCCGCGCGTGACACCCCGGGTTGAATTCGTCCCAGAGGCATTGTCCTTCAGGACAGGCTGCCCGGGTCGCCATGGCGCGACTTGAGCAGCCGCTCCAGCCGCTCCGGCTCCATGCGCACCACGAAGGTCTTCTCCCGGGCATACGTCACCTGCCCGGGGGCAGCGCCCTTCAGCTTGCGCACGAACTTCACCGGCATGTAGCTCACCTCGCCGCGAGGTTCGCCCTTGGCCCCCGAGTGGTGCAGCGCGAGGTGCGCCGCGTCCAGGAGCACCTCCTGCGCCACCTCCGCGTTCTTCTCCACCGGCACCACCACGTGACTGCCCGGCAATCCCCGCGCGTGCAGCCAGAGGTGCCACGGACGGGCCACCTTGAAGGTGAGCTGGTCGTTGTCCTCCGCGCCGCGCCCCACCCAGATGCGCGCGCCGCCATGGCCCACGTACTCCTTGAAGGGGAGGCCTCCCTTCGGACCCTCTTCCCCCTGGGTCACCTGGAGCACTTCCACCTGCGCGAGCAGCGCGGCGTCATCCATGGCTTCAATCTGGCTGAGCGCCGTCTGCGCGTGGGCGACCTCTCGCGCGAGCTCCGCCTCGCGGTGGCGGGCCTGCTCCACGCCGCGCAGCAGGCGCCGGTACTGGTGGAAGTGCCAGTCCGCCTCCTCCTTCGGGGTGCGCTTCGGGTCCAGCTTCACCTGGATCTCCTCCACGCCCGCCTCCGTATAGGAGGTGAGCGTCACCTGGGACGCGCCGCGCTTGAGCCGGTGCAGGTTCTGCGCGAGCAGCTCGCCCACTTCGCGGTGCTTCTCCGCCTCCGGGCCGCGCTGGGCCTCCGCGCGCACCTTCTCCAATGTGCGCGAGGAGCGCTTCAGCCTCGCCCGGTACGGCTGCGCGAGCCGGCGGCGGATGGTGTCCGCGCGGCTGGTGCGGTCCTTCTGTCCGAGCACCCGCTCGGCGGCCTGCAGCCTGGGCAGCGTGTCGTCTTCCTTCGGCTCCAGGCGTGAAGGCTGCGCGCGGCCCTTCGCCAGCGCCTCCGCGGACACGGGCTCCGGTGGCGACCACTGCGCTCCGGGATAGAGGTTGCGCCTGGGGCCGAAGCCTTCGCCGGAGAGCATCAGCACCCGGTTGTTGTCGCTGAGGAGCAGCAGTCCCCCGGGCGCGCCCACCTCCATCACCAGCCGGCGGCGCACGCCTTCGCGATCGAACTCCAGGATGATGGCGCGGCTCTCCTCCAGGTAGCGCGCGGCCTGGAGCTTGAAGCCGGTGAGCTCCTGGCGCAGCCAACGCTGGAAGGGAGCGGGCTCGCCTGGCGTGGGGAAGCGGTCCTCCGCGACGGACAGGCGCGACAGCTCGCCTTCGGCGCAGAGGCACAGCACGACCGATCTGCCCGGGACGCGCAGCTCCACGTAGGCCAGGCGGGGAAGCGGGCACCACGCCTTCTGGGCCACCGCGCCCACCAGCCGGGCCGCGGCCTCCGCCACGACCTCACCGAACTCCACCGGACGCAGCGACATGGGGGCCCCTCCCGGGCGGACACACGAGGAGACGTAAACCCCTGGCCCGCAAAAGAAAAACGGCCCGGCGGGTTTCGCCGAGCCGTTCACCGGACGTCAACGGACGCCCGAAATGACACCGCTACTTCAGGCTTCCGGGGTCGACGGGGCCGCGGGGGTCGCGGCCTTCCGGCGGGAAGCGGTCTTCTTCTTGGCGGCCTTCTTGGCGGCCGGCTTCTTCGCGACGGCCTTCTTGGCCGTACCGCGCTTGGCGGCAGGGGCCTTGCGGGCGGTCTTCTTCGTCGCGGTCTTCTTCGTCGCGGCCTTCTTCGCGGTCTTCTTCTTCGCGGCCATCGGAATCCTCCGTTCAGTGTTGAGGCCCGCGAGGACGCGAGCCCTGCACCCACTTCGAACTGAACGTGAGTGCTTGAAATGAATGGTACGGGCGACATGCCAGTGTGTCAACGCATGGTGATGTATTGCAGTGCGCGGCGAGGCCGATTTTTGGCCTCCGGGCGCTTCGAACCGTTCGTGGCGGTCATTTCGGGGGTCCGACGCGTCGCGCGCGAGGCCGAATTTCCGGCTCCGGACGCACTTCGAGGGTCCGCGCTCCGGCGCTGGATGTCCGCTGCCGTGCATCCGGCGCGCGCGCATCGCATCGCTTCCCGTCGTGGAGGCGGCGGCCTACGGTGCGCGCCCGAATGAGCTCCGCCGCGCTGACCTTCCCCTCGTCCTTCACCTTCGGCGTCGCCACTTCCGCGTACCAGGTGGAGGGCGGCATCGAGAACGACTGGGCCGAGTGGGAGCGGCTGGGGAAGTTGAAGGAGCCCCATGCGAGATGCGGCATCGCGGTGGACCACTGGCGCCGCTACGCGGAGGACTACGCCCTGGCGAAGGCGGTGGGGGCCACGGCGTTCCGGCTGTCGCTGGAGTGGGCGCGAATCGAGCCCGAGCGCGGCCGGTTCGATGGCGCGGTGCTGGAGGGCTACCGCGAGCGGCTCTTGAAGCTGCGCGCGATGGGCCTGCGGCCGGTGGTGACGCTCCATCACTTCACCCACCCCACGTGGTTCCACGCGTCCACGCCCTGGCACCTTCCGGAGAGCCTGGAGGCCTTCCGCCAGTACGTGCGCCGGTGCGCGCCCCTGCTGGAGGGGCTGGACGCGCTCGTCATCTCCTTCAACGAACCGATGGTCCTCTTGTTGGGCGGCTACCTTCAGGGCCTGATGCCGCCGGGCATCGCGGACGGGGCGAAGACGATGGCCGCGCTCGGGAACATGGTGCGCGCGCACGTCATCGCTCGGGAAGAGCTGGGCCAGCACCTGGGCCGGGTGGAGCTGGGCATCTCCCAGAACATGCTCGCGTTCGCGCCGGACCGCTGGTGGCATCCCCTGGACCGCTCGCTGGTGAGGCTGGCGGCCCCGGCCTACAACCACGCGTTCCACGAGGCCCTGTCGTCCGGCCACCTGCGCGTGTTCATGCCGGGCGTGGCGTCCACGGACGTGCGCATCGAGGGGGCGCGCGACTCCGTGGAGTTCGTGGGCGTCAACTACTACACGCGCGCGCACCTGCGCTTCATGCCGCGCCCGCCCTTCATCGACTTCAAGTACCGCGACCCGGACGGGCGCGGGCTCACCGACATCGGGTGGGAGCAGCGGCCCGAGGGCTTCCTCCAGCTCCTTCAGGAGGTGAAGCGCTACGGCAAGCCGGTGTGGGTCACGGAGAACGGCATCGACGACCGCAAGGGGACGGTGCGGCCGGAGTACCTCCACGCGCACCTGCGCCAGGTGTTGGCCGCGCGCGAGGCCGGCGTGGACGTGCAGGGCTACCTTTATTGGAGCCTGCTGGACAACTTCGAGTGGTTGGAGGGCTGGGGCCCGCGCTTCGGCCTCTACCACGTCGACTTCGACACGCTGGAGCGCCGCCCCACCCCGGCCTGCGACTACTTCCGCGCCGTGGCCACCGGGCGCGTGCTGGTGCCGCCCACGGCTCAGCCCAGCGCCGCGCGGTAGTCCACCTCCGGCTCCTCCAGAGGTGCCGTGGGGTCCGTGTCCGCGCCCGCGAAGAAGCGGCGCACGCTGTCCTCCACCGCCTCCGGCGAGTCCAGCCCGTTCACCTCCGAGCGGAAGTGCGCCGCGCCCTTGAGGCCGTGGGCGTACCAGGCCAGGTGCCGGCGGAAGGAGCGCACCGCGCTCAAGGGCTCCCCGACGAACTCCGCGTGGGCCCGGACGTGCTCCAGCACCAGCTCACAGCGCTCCTCCGGCGTGGCGGGCGGGCCGCCCGAAAGTTCGCGGAAGAGCCACGGGTTGCCCAGGGCGCCCCGGCCAATCATCACGAAGTCGCAGCCGGTGCTGTCCAGCATGCGGTGGGCGTCCGCCACCGTCTTCACGTCCCCGTTGCCCATGATGGGCAGCTCCGGGAAGTGGCGCTTCAGGTCCGCGATGTGGGCCCAGTTCGCCTGCCCCGAGTAGCCCTGCTCGCGCGTGCGAGGGTGCAGGGCGAGCCCCGCGCACCCCGCCTCCTGCAGCGCCTCCGCCACCTTCAGATAGTTGAGCGTGCGCGCGTCCCAGCCCGAGCGGATTTTACAGGTGACGGGCAGGCCGGTGGCTTCACGGATGGCGCGGACGATGTCGGCGGCGCGGGGCACGTCGCACAAGAGGCCGCTGCCGGCGCCGTTGCGCACCACCTTCTTCACCGGGCAGCCCATGTTGATGTCGATGACCTGCGCGCCCGCTGCCTTGCCCACCTGCGCGGCCTGGGCCATGGCCTCCGGCTCGCCTCCGAAAATCTGGAGCGAGTAGGGCTTCTCCACGGCCGGGTCGTAGCGCAGGTACTTGAGCGTGCGCTGGTTCTGGCGCATCAGGCCCTGCGCGCTGACCAGCTCCGTGGGGCAGAGGGCCGCGCCCAGCCGGAAGGCGATGACGCGGAAGGGGCGCTCGCTCACGCCGGCCATGGGCGCGAGGATGTAGGGGTTGGGGAGCGTGTAGGGACCCAGCTTCAGCATGGCGGAAGACACCCTATAACCCGGAGGGGAACAGAAGCGCGCGGGCCATGAGAACGGCCCTGCGCGAGTGGGGCCCAACGATTAAGGTCCCCCTCCATGTTCCGTTTTCGGCTCGGGAGCGTCCCCGTCCACGTCCACACGAGTCACCTGCTCTTCTCCGCGGTGTTCGCCTACCAGTCCCTGCCCCTGCCGGGCCGGCACTCGGGTGCCGGGTGGCTGGGGGACCAGCTGGCCGACGCCGCGTCGCCTGGGCACATGGGCGCGGTGGTGACCTACGTGCTGGCGTGGATGTTCATCGTCTTCGTGTCCGTGCTCGTCCATGAGCTGGGGCACGCGGTGGCCTTCCGCTTCTTTGGATACCAGCCGAGCGTGGACCTGGTGTTCATGGGCGGCGTGACGCGGCCCAACACGGACGCGCCCCTGCCCTGGCACAAGGACGTGGTGAGCAGCTTCGCGGGCCCGCTGGCGGGGCTGGCGCTGGGCGTCCTGTGCTGGGCGGTGCTGATGCAGGTGCGGGGCCGCTCGGAGGTGGCGGACTTCTTCCTGAGCAACTTCTTCTTCGCCAACATGGTGTGGGCGGTGCTGAACCTGCTGCCGGTGCCGCCCCTGGATGGCGGGCACATCAGCACGGCGCTGGCGACGCGGATGTTCGGGCGGCGGGGCTTCATCGTGTCGCACGTGCTGGCGCTGGGCCTGTGCGTGGGCCTGGTGCTGCTGAGCATCAAGAGCGGGGCCCTGTTCATGGGCGTCCTCTTCGCCATGTTCGGCTTCCAGGCGTTCCGCGTGCTGACGGACGTGATGCGCGTGCGCAACGAGGCGAAGGAGGAGGAGGGCCCCAACGCCCAGGCCCTGCGCGAGGCGCAGCAGGCGCTGCGCGAGGACCGGCTGGACGACGCGTGGCGGCAGGGCAACCGGGTGCTGGAGACGGAGGGCCTGTCCCCGGGGCTCACCAGCCGGACCCACTACCTGCTGGGCTGGGTGGCGCTGAAGCAGGGCCACGGGCGGCCCGCGCTGGACCACTTCTCCCAGGTGCAGGGCCAGCCGGTGGAGATGCACGCGGTGGCGGCGGCGTTCTCCCTGGTGGGGGATGACGCTCGGGCGGTGGGCTACTGGAAGCAGGCGTGGGGCGAGTCGCAGGACCGCACCGTGATGCACGAGTACGCGGGCGCGCTCATCCGCCTGGGCCAGGTGAACGAGGCGCTGCGGCTGCCTGGCGTGGACCCGGCGGCCGCGTTCCGGTGCGCGGAGCGGGCGCTGTTCATCCGGGGCGCCTATTCGGAGGCCGCGGCGGTGGGCGAGGCGGCGCTGAAGCACGTACCGGACCCGGGCATCGCGTACGACGCGGCCTGCGCCTTCGCGCGCGCGGGCAACGTGGCGGACGCGGTGCGGCTGCTTCAGCGGGCGGAAGGCCTGGGCTTCAAGGACGCGGCCTACGCCTCCTCCGATGAGGACCTGGCGCACCTGCACGGCCACCCCGCCTTCGAGGAGTGGCTGGCCCGGCTGCGGCCGGCCGCCTCGTCTTGACGGGGGCGACTTTCTCCCGCTCGGCGCCTTCCGGGCCCTAAAGTCCGCGCCCGTCCCGTGAGCCCTCCGTCCCCTCCCGTGAAACCTGGTGCCGAGCCCGTGCGTACCGGAGACATGCCGGCATCTCCGGGAGCTTCCGGCGACTCGGACGAGGTGTTGATGGAGCGGTTCTGCCAGGGGGACGCGCAGGCGTTCGACGCGCTCTTCCAGCGCTACGCGCGCCCCGTCCAGGGCTACCTGGCGCGCCTCACCGGCAGCCCCGCCACCGCCGAGGACCTGGCCCAGCTCACCTTCCTGTCCCTGGTGCGCGCGCGGGGCCGCTATCAGGCCGGGGCCCGCGTCCGGCCCTGGCTGTACGCCATCGCCACCAACGCCGCGCGCGACCATGCGCGCCGCCACCGCCGCCCGGAGGACCTCACGCCGGAGGGCGAGCTGCCCCTCACCGCGGTGGCGGACACGCCGGAGCCTCGCGACGCGGGTCTGGAGCGCGCGGTGCAACGCGCCCTGGCGCAGCTTCCCGAAGGCCAGCGGCTGCCCATCCTCATGCACCGCTTCGAGGGCATGGGCTTCGCCGAAATCGCCGAGGCCCTGGGCCTCACCGAGAGCGCGGTGAAGGTCCGCGCCCACCGGGGCTACGCGCGCCTGCGCGAGCTGCTCGCCCCTCTTCAGCAGGAGACTTCACGATGACGCCCGAGTGCGAACGCGTCCTCGACCAACTGGACGGCCCGTTGCCTCCGGACCTGGCTTCGCACGCGGCCGGGTGCGCGGACTGCCGGGCCCTGATGGAGGGCTTCCAGGTGCTGGCGCCCCCCGCCTCCGCTCCGCCCCCTGTCCTTATTAATGATGCGAGGCTCGAACAGACGCGGCGCCAGTCGCTGACGGAGCTGGCGGCGCACCCCAAGCCCACGCCGTGGTGGAAGGAGGTGGCGGTGCTGCTCGCCGCCTATCTGGGCGTGGGCGCGGTGGGGCTGCTCTGGGTGGGCCGGCACGGGATGATGCTCAACTCCGCGTCGCCGCTGGCGGTGGCGCTCGTGGCGCTGCTCATCGTCGTGGGCGTGGGCGGCGGCGCGATGGTGGCCCTGGCTCCGAGGCAGCGCGCCTGGCCCTTCACGCTCGTGGCCGTGGGCGCGCTCGTCGTGGCGCTGGCGCAGCTGAGCGGACGCTCGGGCGTCCAGGTGCGGCCGTTCCTCGCGGGCACCCTGGGGTGCATGGGCGCGGAGGTGGTGCTGTCCGTGGTGCCGCTGGCCCTGGCGCTCGTCCTGCTGTGCCGCTCCGCCTTCCAGCCCGTGCGGGCGCTGGCGGCGGGCCTGTCCTCCGCGGGTGTGAGTCTGCTGATACTTCACGTGCACTGCCCGGACGGCAGCGCGGGCCACCTGATGCTGGGCCACGTGCTGCCGTGGTTCGTGCTGGCGGGCGTGGCGGTGTTCATCCGCTCGCGCCTGCCGTCCCGCTCGTTCGCGCCTTGAGAGGAGCTTGGAGTCCTACTGGAGCCGCGACAGCGCTTCCTGGGGGAAGGCTCGCGCGTCCACCTTGGCGTGCCACTCCTTGATGCGGCCGTCCGGCCCGATGACGACGCCCACCCGGCGCGCGTTGGGGGCCGAGGCGTCATCCGCGGCCCCGTAGGCCAGCCCCACCTTGCGATCCACGTCGCACAGGAGCGGGAAGTTGAAGCCGAACTTCTGGGCGAAGGCCTGGTTCTCCTCCGGCGTGTCGAAGCTGATGCCCAGGATGGCGGTGCCCTTCGCCTCGTACTGGGTCTTGTGATCGCGGAAGGAGCAGCCCTCCGCGGTGCATCCCGGGGTGTCCGCCTTCGGGTAGAACCAGAGCACCACGTTCTTGCCTCGGTAGTCCGACAGCCGGTGCGTCTTCCCCGTCGAGTCCTGCACGGTGAACTCCGGGGCCACGTCTCCCTGCTTGAGCATGTGCGATGCCTCCTTCATGGGGTGGAAACCGGGGGCGTCGTAACACGCTCCGGGGGCAGGGAGCCGGGCACCGCTCGGGCGATGTGTGGAGTGGAGTGCAGGCGGACGGCGCCGGAACACGGGCGTCATCAAGAGGCTTGAAACCCACCGGCCTCCTCCGTTTAGTAGGTGCACCAAATGAACACCTCCGACGAACCTCCGCCTGCCTATTCGCAGCGGATGGCCGCGCTCACCCTCTGGGCGCGACAGAACCTCTCACGCCTCATCTATTTCCTGCTGGGCGCGTCCAACCGCATCCGCCTGCCGACCCCCTCGGTGTTGCCCATCGCGGGCGCGGTGGTCGGGCTCTACAGCGGACTGGCCGCGGGCATCTTCTCCAACCTCATTGGCGTGATGAGCGGCATCACGTTCAGCGCCGCGGAGCTGACGGCGACGCTGAAGCCGCAGCGGCTGCGCACGTTGATGGAGTCGCTCTCCTCCGCGCGCTGGCACCTGGAGTACGCGCTGGTGGGCGTACCGCTGGCGCTGGGCGCGCTCTTGCTGGCGCGGGTGATTGACCCCGGCGGTCCGCGCGATGAAGTGAAGCGCCGCCTGCGCCTGCTCGCGCTGCTGACGCTGGGCGCGCTGTCGCTCTACTACCCGCTGGTGGGCCTGGCGGCCGTGAACGCCGTGTTCGGCCACGCGCACAACCTGCCCGCGGCGCTGCCACACCTGCCGTGGTGGCTGATGCTGCTCGCGCCCACGGTGGGCGGCCTGGCGGTGGGGCGGCTCTTGCGCGACCGGCCGGAGACGCACGGACACGGACTTCCGGAGGTGGTGCGCGCGGTGAAGAGCGGCGCCAACGTGGTGCCGGCGGACCGAGGACTGCTCAAGCTCATCGCGTCCGCCATCACCATTGGCAGCGGCGGCTCCGCGGGCCGCGAGGGCCCCATCGTCTACGGAGGCGCGGCGTTCGCGTCCAGCGTGGGGCGCGTGCTGGGCTTCAGCCGCAGGGAGCTGTCCATCCTGCTGGCGTGCGGCGCGGGCGCGGGCATCTCCGCGTCCTTCAACGCCCCCATCGCGGGCGCGGTGTTCGCGATGGAGATCATCCTGCGCGAGTTCGAGCTGCGGGTGTTCTCCCCCATCATCCTGGCGAGCGTGGCGGGCACGCTGGTGAGCCGCGGCGTGCTGGACGAGGCGCCCATGATCAACCGGGTGAACTACGAGCTGGTCAGCGGCTCGGAGGTCTTCGCCTACGCGGCGCTGGGCATCGGATGCGGGCTGCTCGCGTTCGCGTTCGTGAAGCTGCTGCACGGCGTGGAGCACTTCTTCCAAGGCCGCATGGGCGGGAAGCTGTCTCCGTGGCTGGGGAAGAAGCCGCTGCCGGTGCGCGCCGCGCTGGGCGGCCTGTGCACGGGCGTGCTCGTGTTCCTGAGCCCCACGGTGTGGGGCAGCGGGCACGACTACATCAACCTGGCGGCGGCGGGTCAGCTGCCCTTCCTCTTCCTGGTGACGGCGTGCGTGCTGAAGCTCGTGGCCACGTCGCTCACCATCGGCTCGGGAGGCTCCGGCGGTACGTTCTTCCCCGCGGCCCTCATCGGCGCCATGGCGGGCGGCGCGTTCGGCACGCTGGTGCACTACTTCTTCCCGCACGCCACCGGGCCCAGCGGCGCGTACGCCATCGTGGGCATGGGCGGCGCGGTGGCGGCGCTCACGCGCGGTCCGCTCACCGGCATGATGATGCTGTACGAGCTGAGCGGCAGCCACGAAATCATCCTGCCGCTGATGGTGACGTGCACCATCGCGTCCGCGGTGTGCCACTTCCTCACGGAGCGCACGGCGCCCAAGGTGCAGAGCGACGAGGACCTGCTGGCGGCCACGCACGTGCGGGCCCTGATGACGGAGGTGCCGGCGGTGACCGCGGGCACGCCGCTGCGCGCGCTGACGGACCAGCTGCTCACGTCCGAGGCCGGCACGCTGCCGGTGCTGGACACCGAGGGAAACCTCTACGGCACGGTGCAGGTGGAGCAGCTGCGCGAGGTGTGGCGCGACGAATCCATGTACCCGCTGCTCGTGGCCAGTGACCTGGCGCGCAAGCTGCCCGCGCTGGCGCCGGACTCGGACCTGGCGCATGCGCTCCAGGTGATGGACCAGGAGGACGTGGACGCGTTGCCGGTGGCGCCCGTGCTGGGACTGGCCCCGTGCGGACTCCTCACCCGCGCCGCCGTCCGGCGCTTCCTCTTCGCGCAGCACGCGCGCGAGCACTCGACGGGGAACTACCCCGTCACCCCCTCCGAGGCGGCGCACTGAGCATCGGAGACCGGCGGGCCGGCCGGCTCCGGGGATTGCCGCCAGGGCAGACACCCACGACGGGAGCGCATCCCACTCCCGCCGTGCGAGCGCCCCCCAACGTGTCGCGGACGGCTAATCAATCCCCAATGTCAGCTCAAGCTCGCACGTCACGGGGTCGATGCCAGACGACGGCGGAGAGTAGGTGCACACCACGCCCTGGTTCCCCTTGGGATAGGTGACGACAGACGCCGAACAGACGCCGCCCGAGTAGGTGACGAAGACCGAGAAGACGCACGCCTTGGCCGCGCCCCACGGGTCCGCCGGGTTCGTCGTATAGGAGAAGCCCTGACTCCAGTTCATCGCGGGCGGAACCTCCGTCTGGGCAAAGCCCTCGCCCCCGATTGTCGCGGGCTGTTGCACGAGGACGTGTCCGCTCAGGGCAGTCCCGTTCTTATAGAGAGTCGAGCCGGTGCCGTTGACGATGTGGAAGGTCTCGGTGACGTACAGGAGCCTCTTCGAACCGGACAGGTCACGCGACGGAACCGGGAGGGGCTGCCCCTGGCTGGCCACGAACTCCTGGGCCATCCGCTGCGAGTCGAAGTCCCCCGGCTCCTCGGCGGAAGCGGACACAGCGGCCAGCAACGAGGCGCCCACCAGGGCAGAAACGGCCAGGTACTTCACTCCGTGGCGCGGCATGTGAGGCGCTCCATTGTCTGGGGTAGGCCCTCCCAGGCCATGGTCTGGCTTTCCGGCGAGGGCGAACGACGGGCTAACATGCCATTCATTGGAATGGCAATCCCAAACCCTCAAAACCCCCAATTCGATTCTTGACGGAGTTGTCTGACCAAGGAGAAGGAAGGCCGCGACCCGGGCGGGTCTGTCAGGAAACCAGGGGAGCAGGCATCCTTGGGCGCCATGTCCGAACCCGCCCTGTCCACCCTGCGCGCAGAGCTGTCCTCCACCTTCCATGATGCCCGGGTGCGCCACATGGTGGCCCTGGGGCGCAAGGCCCGGACAGACCCGGAGGCGCAGGCGCTGCTGGACGCGCTGGCTCGGGGGGACGCCTTCGAGCGGCGGCTGGCCCTGGCGGCCCAGTTCACGCGCCGCGACGGCGAGGCGGTGCTGAAGGCCACGTCGGACGAGTCCTTCCGCGTGCGCGCGCTGGCGTTCGAGCTGGTGTCACTGGCCTGTGACGATGCCCAGGCGCTGGAGGCACTGCGCATGGCGCACGGGATGCGCCGCGAGCAGGCCGTCATCCACCAACTGCGCAAGCGCAAGCGGCACGCCGTCATCGACGCATTCCTGGACGGGCTGGCGGAGCGGGGCGAGCACGTCACCTTCGCGGACACGGTGCCGCTGGCGTCCGAGGCGGCCCTGCGCCGGCATGTGGCGCGGGCCCTGGAGCGGCCCAGCTACCGGCTCTGGGCGCGGCTGGCGCGGCATGCGCCGTCCGTGCTGGGACAGGTGCTGCTGGAGCGGCTGAATGCAGTATCGGGCGAGCCCGACCCCGTCACCCGGCAGCACCTGGGGTGGGGCATGGCGTGGCTGGCGGAGCGGACGCCCGACGTGGCGGAGACGCTGCTGGCGCTGCTGCTGGAGCGGGGCATCCCGCCGGACGAGCACGCCGTGCGGACGCTGGTGAAGCATCGCCCCGTGCGCATGGTGGCGCTCCTGCGCAAACGTTCCCCGGCGTTCCTCCCGCACCTGCTGTTCGCGAAGTCCCTGGCGTCGCTGGACGCCGAGTCCCTGACCTGGATTGTCCAGCGCGACCCGACGCTGCTGGGCCGCGCGGAGGACGTGCTGAAGGAGCTGCCGGAGCCGCTGCACGCGACGCTCACCGAGGCCTGGGCCGCGTCCGTGGAGCGGGCCCCCGCGTGGGGTACGCCGCTCATCGCGCGCATCGTGGACCCGGCCCTGCGCGAGGGCGTCTACGCGCGCTGGACCGTGGGCGCTCGCACGCGGGATGGCGTCATCGCGCCGGAGTACGTGCGGCACCTGCCGGTGGAGCTGCGTGAGCGCGAGGCGCGTCGGCACCTGGACGAGGTGGTGGCGCTGGGCACGCGCGCCGAGGCGCGGTTCTCCTATGCGCGCTTCCTGCCCTGGGATGAAGCGCTGGGCGCGCTCCGGGGCACGCTGGGGCACCCGGACGCGGCGATGCGCGGAGTGGCGCTGAGCGCGCTGCTGGCGCTGCCCGGCCTGCGCCCGGACGAGCCCGCGTGGGTCGCCCCCGCGCTGGCGATGGTGCTGGCCCGGAAGAACGAACAGGACCCGGTGCGCGGGGTGATGCTCCAGGCGCTGGTCGAGTGGCCCCGCCGGATGTGGCGCGCCGAGCACACGGAGGCCCTGGGGCGGATGCTGCGCGACGCGCTGGACGCGGCGGACCTGTCCATGGGGACGGCCCAGTCGGCGGAGCGGCTGCTGGTGCGGGCCTTCAGCGCGGACCCGGCGTGGGCCGCGCAGTGGCTGGGCACCTTCCTCAAGGAGCGCGGGCGCATCCTGGACGGAGGCCTGGGTCACCGGTTGACGGACGACGAGGTGCGCCGGGCCGCGCCGTACCTGCTGGCGCTGGCGAAGAGCTGGGCGGAGCGCGAGCGCGGCGGTCCCCTGCTCCAGCTCGCGGCGAGCCTGGGCAAGCGCGCGGCGCTGGTGCCCGGCCTGTCGGACTGGCTCGTCTCCGTGCGCGACACGGGGCCCGACAACCGGCTGGCGCTGGCGCTGACCGCGTGGCTGTCGCGGGAGGACCGGCCGCGCTTCGAGTCGACCCTCGCGGCCACCTTGCGGCGCTGGCGGGACCGGGGCTGGGACGACGAGGTGGTGGCGCTGGCGGGGGCGGAGAAGCCCGGGCTTCCGCTGCATCGGGAGCTGGTGGAGGAACTGGAGCGGGTGGCGCTGCGGCTGGGCAAGCCGTCCGGGAACGCGCTGTGGGTGCTGCGCTACCGGGCGGTGAAGGACTTCGACCGGATGCTGCCCGCGCTGCTCAAGCGGGACGAGAGCGCCATCGCTATCCCCGTGGTGCGCGAGTTCCTGCACCGGAGGCGGCAGGACCTGCTGGGGCCGTACCTGAACGCGCCGGTCATCACCGGCCAGTTCGCCACGGGGGCGACGCATTGGATCTTGCCGTTCGACTCGGGGTTCTTCCGGTGGACGGTGGAGCAGAACCGGGCGTATTCGCGCGCGCTCGAGAGGCTGTGCGCGGACATGGAGCGGGACACGCCTTCGGTGCTGGCGGCGGTGACGCGGATGGCGGCGCTGGACTGGGCGCCCATGGACGCGCTCCTGGCGCTGGCGAACGACAAGCGGCCCGCGGTGCAGGAGCGGGCCCTGCGGGTGATGGCGCGGTGCGACCAGGGCCAGGGCGTGCCTACGCTGCTGGGGGCGCTGGAGGACTCGCGCGCGCGCATCGCCATCTACGGCCTGCGCCGTGCGTTCAACGGCATGCCCGTCACGCGGGTGCTGTCGCTGCTGGCGGAGGTGCCGCTGACCAAGGTCACGGTGGCCAAGGAGGTGGTGCGCCTGTTGGGCGAGCTGCGCTCGGACGCGGGCTACGAGCGGCTGCTGGAGCTGGACGCGAAGCCGCTGCACCGCGACGTGCGCATCGCGCTCCTGCGCGCGCTGTGGGACCACCTGGACCGCGAGCCCACGTGGGTGGTGTTCGAGCGCGCCGTCACCGGCGAGGACGCCATCATGGCGTCGCGCGTGGGGGACATCCCGGCGGACCGGCTGACGGAGGCGCTGGATGCGCGGCTGTCCGGGCTGCTCGCGAAGGTGCTGGCGCGGCCGGAGCCGGATGCGCGCATCGACCTGCTGCGCCGCGCGGCCTGGCTGTCCGTGAAGGACCGGGAGCGCGTGTTCCTCTCTGCTTGTGGCGCGCGGCTGGCTTCGCCCTATGACGACGAGGTGCGCGCGGCGATGGGCGCGATGGTGTACCGGGCCGACGAGCGCGATGTGACGCTGTTCGAGCGGATGATGGAGGCGGTGGTGCGGGACCGGCGCGCGCTGAGCGTGGCGATGGATGCCCTGCTCCAGCCCCGCGACCGGATGCGGCCTGTGCCTCTGCAGGCTGTGTATGGACTGGTGACGGGAGGGCCGCTCACGAAGGACCCGTGCCTGGCAACGCTTCGCGTGCGCTGCGCGGCGGTAGCCCTGGGCCCTCCGGCGTTCGCGATCCACCTGGACGCGATGGGCCAGGAGGGCTGGCTCCACGCGGACGCGCTGATGGCGGCCCAGGTGGCGGTGTCGAACCTGCCGGTGGAGACGATGGACGACGTCGGCCGGCGCCTGGCTCGGAGCTCCAGTCCGGAGGCGCGGCGGCTGGCCCTGCACTGCCTGGTGCGCGACGCGGGGGATGGGCGCGGATGGACGGAGGAGCGGCTGGAGAAACTCACCGCGTTCCAGCGCGATGCAGCACCGCTCGTGGCCGGCGCCGCGCAGTTCGTGTTCCCGCCCCGGGAGATGGTCGAGGCCTCGGAAGAGAAGTAGGCCCCCGGGCGCGGTGTTCCAAGACCTGTCCGACTGTCGGACAGGCTTCCGCGGCCTCGCGGGTGCGGGGGCCCTCGGGTCGCGGTGCTCCAGAACTTGTCCGACTGTCGGACAGGTTTGTGCGCTGCGCCGCCGGCAGGGCGGCACGTCCGTCTTCCGGGGCCCATGAGGCTCAGTTCAGCGAGCGGACCGGGGCCATCCACGCGGCTCCTCGCTCCGCCTCGCTCGCGTATTGCTCCAGTTGCAGCGCCCGGTGGGCCACGGTGTGTTCGGCCAGGACCCTGGCCCGGGCTCGCATGCCCAGCTGGCGCCGGTCCGCTTCCGGCATCGCGAGCAGGTAGCGCAGCACGTCCTGCTCCGTGCGGGCGACCATCACCTCCTCGCCCAGCGAGAAGACGTCCTCCAGCCCTGGCCACGGGTCGCAGATGAGCGCCGCTCCACAGGCCGCGGCCTCGAACAGGTTCGCCCCTGGCGTGTGCTCGGCCTGGGAGAGGACCAGCGTGAAGCGCTGCGCACCGATGAAGCCCGCGTGCTCCTGGAGGGACGGGGCCGCGTGCCTCGCCACGTTGGCGGGCCAGGCGTCATCCACCGCCGACAGCGTGCCCGCGAGGACGAAGCGCCCCTCGGACCAGCCGTGCGCGGCGCCCAGCAGCCATTGCTTCAAGAGCCCCCGCCGCTCTGGCGACGACGGCCCCGCGTACCCCAGGTCCCAGCGCGTCCGTCCGCTTCCGGGCGCGAAGTGCTCCGCGTCCACTCCCGGCAGGAACACGCGCGCGCGGGCCACGCCCCACTCGCGCTCCAGCTGACGCGGTACCGGGCCCCCACTGGAGCAGAGATAGAGCCGGTAGCCCGTGAAGAGGTCCGGCGTCATGCAGGCGGGGTCCTCTCGCAGGGCGTGCCGCGCCAGCGTCCGGGGCGTGTCCCGGTCCCAGAAGACGGTGAGCCCCCGCGCCGTGTTCGCGGTCCAGCGGCTCACGTCCGCGACCTGCGGCACGTCCGCGTCCACCAGCACCAGGTCCGCGCGGCGCACCTGCGAATGGAAGCGCGCGTGGAGGTCCGCCAGGTCCACGTACGGCGCGACGGCGGAGTCCTCCTCCCCGCTTGCACCGGGCGCCGTGCGCTCCAGGAAGAGGACCGCGTGTCCGCGACGCCGGAGCGCCTGCGCGAGCTGCCTCGGGGCCGTGGCCGCCTGTGCCTCGGCGGTGGCCCGGCACACGGGGCCCAGGAAGACGATGTCCATCCACTCGGGCCTCCTCACGCCCCCAGCCCGGCGGACGGAGGACGCCCCGCGCGCGGCATGCCCCAGGGCTATCGCTCCGCGCCTGGGGCGAACAAGCCAGCAGGCCTCGTGCCGCGTGAACTCCTCAACGGCACGGCCGGCGTCCGGCCCACGCGTACCAGGAGGACGTCCGCGAGTGGACCGTGCCCCTGCCCCGAAAGCCAGAGCGCCTCTGGCTACTTCGTCGCGGGCGCGGCCTGGGTGGGCGGCGTGGTTCCCGCTGGGGCCGCCGCGGGCTTCGCGGCGCCGCCCTTGCGCAGGGGACACGCGGCGATGGCGCCCGAAACGTCGATGGCGTCCTGGCCCTCGCTCACCTTGAGCACCTTGCGGTCATCGCCCACGACGAACGTGTAGCGCTTGGACACCGTCACCAGCGGCATCTTCACGTCGTACGCGCCCACCACCTTTCCGTCCGGATCCGGGATGAACAGGAAGGGCGCCTTCAGCTCCGTCTTGAAGCGCGTCAACGTCTCCGCGTCGTCCGTGGAGAAGGCCAGCACCTGGCCCTGTGCCTGCTCGATGTCCTTGTAGCGGTCGCGGTACGCGGTCAGCTCCTTCGTGCAGCCGCCGGTGAACGCCCTGGGGAAGAAGGCCACGATGACGGGCCCCTTCTTCACCATCTCCGACAGCGTGTGCGTCGCCCCCGCGGTGTCCTTCACCGTGAAGTCCGGGGCGGTTTCACCCACCTGGGGAATCGCTGCGCTGAGCCATCCGACGACGAGCAGGGAGTTGAGCATGCCCGGGACTTAACGGGCCCCGGACACCGCGACAAGTCCCCGAGCCCCCGGGCGCCCCCAGGCTCTACGACGAGGACATGCGGGCCCACACGGCGGCGGCGGCCTCGCGCGACTGCTCGGCCACCACCGTGGGGTTCACCGACAGCGGCCTGCGCGCCCACACGCGCCACACGCCGTCCACCATCACCGCCTCCACGTGGCGGCTGCCCAGTCCGTGCACCACGTGCCACGCCAGCGTCTCCGCGGTCAGCGGCGTGGGCGACAGGTAGTCCAGCACCAGCAGGTCCGCGAGCGCGCCCTCGCGCATGGGGCCGATGGCCGCCTCGAACACCTGCGACGCCAGCCGGTGGCCGTTGGCCAGGTAGCGCAGCACGTCGATGGGCTGCCCCGCCTCACGCGAGCGCAGGTACGCCGCCTGCGCCTCCGCGAACAGGTCCGGAGACGTGCCGTCCGTCCCCAGCGACGCGCGCGCCCCGAACTTCAGCGCGGGTGCGTAGCCCACCTCCTGGCCCTGGTTGGAGCGCGGCGTGTGCAGGAACCACGTCCCCGTGGCCAGCACCTGCGCCAGGTCCGCCCACGCCAGGTGGCCCACGTGCGCCGCCATGGCGCGGGGCGACAGCAGGTTGCTGGTGAGCAGCCGCGTCACCGGCGGGTTGCCGTGACGCTCGGTGGACAGCCGCTCGTCCAGCGGATCCTCCGCGAGCGGGAAGTGCAGCCCGGTGCCGGTGGTGTTGAGCGCCTCACCCAGGCCCTGGAGCGCGTCGTCGCCCAGCGTGAAGCAGGGGCCCGCGCCCACCTGCCCGCGGAAGCGGCCCCGGGCCTTGCGCGCGAAGCTGACCGTCTCTTCCAGCCCCTCTTCGCGGCCCACCGCGCCCATGCGGTCCGTCACCGCGTAGGACAGCACGCCGCGCACGCCCACCTCATGGAGGCCGCGCGCCGAACGCAGCAGCGAGCCCGTCACCGCCTTGGGCGAGGCGTGCAAATCAAACAGGGTGGTGGTGCCGCACTGGATGGACTCCAGGCCACCCGCCGTGGCGGCCACCTGCACCGCGTCCAGGTCCAGCGCGTTCTCGAAGGGCCAGCGCACCTGCTCCAGCAGGGCCTGGTAGGACGTGGGCGTCGGACGGTTGAGGCCGCGCGACAGCACCGTCGCCAGCCGGTGGTGGGCGTTGACGAGCCCCGGGAAGACGAGCTTGCCGGACAGCGCGACCACCTCGTCGTCGGGGCCGGGCGCGAGGTCCTCGCCTCGCGCCACGATGCGCTCACCCTCGATGCGCAGGTCCACCCGCTCTACGGACGCAGGTTCCAGCTCGACGACAAAACCACCCTTGAGGACGGTGCCCAACATCCCTCCCTGCATCCGCGACGGTACGCGAGGTTCGTGAAGGCGGCCCCCTCCCCTTAGGGGTCACGCTTGAAGCGGGGGACGTTAGCACTCCCGGCCGGTCCTCCGTCATCGGCTCCACACATCCCTGCACCCACACCCGTCGTCCCGGCCGGTCCAATACGGTGGGCATGTCCGGGCTGGCCGAGGCCAGGCAGGCAGGCAGCGCGTCATGGCGTTGGGCGCCGGGGGCTCGGGCCCGTAGACTGCCGATATCTTGGTGTCGGAACCCGGCGTTTCATGGGCAGGCCGCTACCGCTTGAGCGCGCGCATCGCGACAGGCGGCATGGCGGAGGTGTATCTGGCGCGCGCCATCAGCCTGGAGGGCCAGCGCGGCCCGGCCGTGGCGGTGAAGCGGCTGATGCCGCACCTGGTCGCGGACCGGCGCATCGTGCAGATGTTCCTCAACGAGGCGCGCATCACCGCGCAGGTCCGCCACCCCAACGTGGTGTCCATCCTGGAGCTGGGCATGGAGGGCGGGGAGCCCTTCATCGCCATGGAGCTGTTGGAGGGGCGCTCGTTCGCGGAGGTGCGGCAGGAGGCCGCCGAGCGAGGCCAGCGCGTTCCGTTGGGCATCACCCTGCGCGTGCTGGTGGATGCGTGCCGGGGGCTGGACGCCGCGCACCGCGCCGTGGACGAGGCGGGCCGGCCGCTGCGCATCGTCCACCGCGACTTCACGCCGGACAACATCCACGTCGGGGCGAACGGCGCGGTGAAGGTCATCGACTTCGGCATCGCGAAGGCGGACGCGCTGGGGGCGGGGACGGAGCCCGGGACGCTGAAGGGGAAGTTCTTCTACATGTCGCCGGAGATGATCGCCGGCCGCAGCGTGGACCACCGCGCGGACCTGTTCGCCGCGGGGGTGATGCTCTACGAGCAGCTGTGCGGCCGGCGGCCCTTCACCGGCATGTCCACCGACGAGGTGCTCACGCGCATCTCCGAAGGAAGGCCGAAGCCGCCCACCACGTTCGACCCGTCCGTGCCGCAGGCGCTGGAGGCCGTGTGCCTCAAGGCGCTCGCGAAGGACCCGGAGGCGCGCTTCGACAGCCTGCAGACGTTCATCGCCGCCATCGAGATGCTGGGCGGGCACGCGGAGGTCGCCGCGCCGGCGCAGGTGGCCGCGTACCTGGACACGTTGTTTCCGCCGGACCGGGACCCCAAGCGGCTGGCGCTGCGCAACGCGAGGCTCGCGGATCCATCCAATTCAGGCGCGGATGGAACCCCCGGCATGGACGTGCTCCCACCGTTCGGCGTGCAGGGCATCCCGTCCTGGCCCGTGCCTCCGCCGGTCTCCGCTCCGACGGCCTCGCGTCCCCTTCCGCCCCTGGGCACCCACACCGTGTCGATTCGCGGTTCGACCCGGCCCGTGACGGCGGAGATCCCCGTCGCGACCTCGGGCTACCCGGCGGAGGGCGCCACGCACGGAGTGGCCTCTGGCGAACTCCAGGCCCCGGCGTCCGGTAGCAAGGGGCGCGGCGAAGCTCCGGCGGGCGCTCGCGCTCCGGCTTCGCGTGGCGCTCCCCGGTCGCGCAAGGCCCTGGCCATCGTCGGGGGCGTGCTCGTGCTGGGCGGACTGGGCGCGGGGGCCACGTGGTACCTGCGGCGCCCGGACATGCCGCCCCCCGCGCGGATCGCCGCCGCCGAAGCCGCGACCACGGCGGAGGCGAAGGTGTCCGCGCTGGACGGGCTGGGCAAGGACGTGCGCGCCACGGCCGAGGAGCTGGCTCGCGCGGGCACGCTGCTGCTCAACGCGGGCGCCCACCCGCAGGCCCTGGCGCTGGCGGAGGCCTATACCACTCGCTTCCCGAAGGAGGCGGAGGCGCACCTGCTCGCCGCGCGCGCCGCCACCGAGCTGCGCATGGGCAAGCGCGCGGAACGTGCCATCGACGAGGCCACCGCCCTGGCCCCCAAGGACGTCCGCGCACCGCTGGCCCTGGCCGACCTGCGGGCCCTCCAGGGTGATGTGCCGGGGGCGTTGACCGCGCTCGCGAAGGCGTACGCGCAGGCGCCGGGCTCCGCGAAGGTCGCTCCCCGCTACGGCCAGCTCCTGTCGCAAGGAGGCCGGCTGGACGAGGCCGCCACCGTGCTGTCCGCCTGGACGCGCCAGCACGACGACGCCGCGTCCCTTGCGGAGCTGGGCTTCGTGCGCTTCCGCCAGGAGAAGCTGGACGACGCCGTCGCACTGCTCAAGCGCGCGCAGCGCAAGGCCCCCACGCTCGCGGTGGCCCATTCCTACCTGGGGGCCGTCCTCTTCCGGCAGGGCGACCTGCGCGGCGCCGAGCGCGAATACCGGGAGGCCGAGCGTCTGGCCCCGGACGATCCCCGCGCCCTCACCGCGCGTTGCCAACTGCACGTCCACGAAGGCGACACCGCCCGGGTGGCCGAGGTGAAACGTACGCTGGCGGAAAAGTTCCCGGACCGGGCGCAGGCGCTCGCGGCGGAGTGCGGCACGGGGAACTAGCTTCCTCCCCATGCGCCTTCGCCTCCTCGCCCTCGCCGCGTCCAGCCTGCTGCTGACCGCCACGGCGTGCGGCTCCACGGACGACTCCGACACTCCGCCCGACGACGAAACGGAGAATCCGGACACCTCGGCAGGGGACGTGCCCCCCGCGGACCGCACGGCCTGCTCGGGCCTCACCGTGACGCCCGGCACCTACGACTGGACGGTCGAGCACGGCGGCCACACCCGCGCCTTCCGCGTCCACGTCCCCACTGGCTACGACGCCACGAAGCCCACGCCCGTCGTCCTCAGCTTCCACGGCTTCGGCTCCACCGAGCAGGAGCAGGAGGCGCTGACCGGGTTCTCCACCCTGGCCGACGCGGAGGGCTTCATCGCCGTATACCCGCGCGGCCTCAACTTCCCGGAGATCTACGGCCGGGGCGAACCCGACACGCGGGGCTGGAACGGCGAGGCGTGCTGTGGCCCGGCGCAGCTTGCCAACGTGGACGACGTGGGCTTCGTGGACGCGCTGCTCGCGGACCTGGACACCCGCGTGTGCACCGACCCGCGCCGCGTCTTCGCCAACGGCTTCTCCAACGGGGGTTTCTTCTCCTACCGGCTGGCCTGTGAGCGCGCCCAGCGCATCGCCGCCATCGCGCCCGTGTCGGGCATGGAGGGCGTGACGGACTGTCGCCCGTCGCGTCCCGTCCCCGTGCTCCACTTCCACGGCAGCGCCGACGAGACCATCTTCTACGACGGAGGCAGCAACGTCCTCGGCGGCAAGCCCTACCCGTCCGCCCCGGAGTCCGTGCGCCGCTTCGCGGAGTTCAACGGCTGTACCGGGCCCCAGCAGCAGACGTATCAGCAGGGCAACAGCACCTGCGTGGCGTATACGGGCTGCAAGCCGGAGAGCGCCACCGCGAGCCTGTGCACCGTCACCGGCGGCAAGCATGCATGGCCCGGACAGCCCCTCTACAATGGCGGCACGCCGGACCTGGACGCGTCCCTGCAGATGTGGCGCTTCTTCCTGGCACGGCCCCGCCCCTGAAGGAGGCCAGGCCACGCCGCCCCGCGCACTCATCATCAACGCCGATGACCTGGGCTACGACCCGGGCATCACCCGGGGCATCCTCCAGGCACTGCGCGAGGGCGTCGTCTCCTCCGCCACCCTGCTGGTGAACGCGCCGGACTCCGAGTCCGCCGCGAGGCAGGCCCGGGGACTCGCCATCGGGTTGCACCTGAACCTGGACCGGGGCGCGCCCGTGACCCCGGGCTTCCCGCGTGAGTGGTGCACCGTGGATGGAGGCCTCGACGGCAGCCGCGTGGATGGGCTTCCCGTGGACGTGGTGGAGGCGGAGGCTCTCGCGCAACTGGAGCGGCTTGAACGGCTGCTGGGGCAGGCCGCCACGCACCTGGACGTGCACAAGCACCTGCACCGGCATCCTCAAGTCCTGGAGGGACTGTCACGCGTCGCGAGGCGCGCGGGCCTCCCGGTGCGCTCCATCGACGCGGACATGCGCGGCGCGCTGCGGGCCCGGGGCGTGGCCACGAACGACCACTTCGTGGGCGAGTCCGGTGCGACGGCGTACTGGACCCCGGAGCGCTTCGCCCAGGCCCTGGCGGCGCTGCCCACCGAAGGCGTCACGGAGTGGATGTGTCACCCGGGCCACCTGCCCGAACTCGTCGCCACCCGCTACGCCGCGCAGCGCGAGGTGGAGCGGACCACCTTCGTGGACGTCCGTTCGCGTGAGGCGCTGGAACAGGCGGGAGTGCGCCCCACGGACTACCGCGTCCTCCACGAGGACCGACTCACGCGGGCGTGACGAGCGGAAGCTCCGACTCCACCGGCGTCAGCGTCCGGCGCTTCTCGCGCGTCAGCACGGTGCGCACGCCCGCGAGCAGCTCCTCCGGACGGTACGGCCGGGGACACAGCGCGGCGTTCTCCTGCGCCCACCACGGCCGCGCATCCCCCGCCAGCAGGATGGGCACCGGCCGCGCGCGGGGCAGCGTGGCGAAGGTCTCCAGGAAGCTGCCCACCGGGGACTGCGTGGCGCTCGTGGACAGGACGATGAGGTCCACCGGCAGGTGCGTCGCCTTGCGCAGGGCCTCCGCGCCGCTCTGCACGGTGAAGACCTCGAAGCCCTCCGCCCGCAGGGTGCGCTCCGCCGTGGCCTCCTGGCTCGAGTCCTCGTCCAGCACCAGCACGCGCCGGGGCAGCCTGCGCACCTCGTGCGCGGGCATGCGCGGCAGGTCCAGCAGGAACGTGGAGCCCTCGCCCTCGCGACTGCGGAGCGCCAGCGCGCCGCCGTGCATCTTCACGATGGAGTGGCTGATGAACAGGCCCAGGCCCAGCCCGCCGAAGTTGCGGTGCGACACGTTGCGCGCCCGGTAGAAGCGCTGGAACACCAGCGCCTGATCCGCGCCCGGAATCCCGATGCCGTGGTCCTGCACCTGGATGCGCGCGGACTCGCCCGTGCGCCCCACCCGCACCGCGATGGGTGCCCCCGCCGGACTGTACTTGTGCGCGTTCTCCAGCAGGTTCACCAGCACCTGCTCCAACCTGTCTCTATCGCCCAAAACCCAGACGCCGTCGTGCGGCACGTCCACCGTGAAGGGGCGCTCGAAGGCGTGGCGGAAGTGGTCCACCACCTCCGCCACCAGCTGCCCAACTTCCAGCGGAGACGAGTCCAGCGCCAGCCGGCCCAGCTCCAGGCGGCTTGCGTCCAGCAGGTCCTCCACCAGCCCCGCGAGCCGGTCCACCTGCCGCTTGGACTTGAGCACGCTCGAGAGCGCCACCGGCTGCCCCGCGGCGATGCGGCGCTCCATGGAGTACAGGCCCAGCTTCAGCGGCGTGAGCGGCGTCTTCAGCTCGTGCGACGCGATGGACATGAACTCCTCGCGCACGCGCAGGGCGGACTGGGCTTCGCGCAACAGACGCGCGTTCTCCACCGCCACCGCCAGCTGGCTGGCCGCCGCGCTCCACATCTCCAGCTCACGCACGGAGAAGGACGCGCCCTGTTCCTTGTAGATGAGCAGCAGCCCCACCGTGCGGCGCGGCGCGCACAAAGGCACCGCCGCGAACACGGAGCCCACCGCGTCGCCGTAGCCTCGCTGGATGCCCAGCTGCGGCTGGCGCAGGGCCAGGGCCTGACGGTAGGGGTCCTCGGACGGGTCGAACGCGTCCTGGGGCGCGTCCAGGCCCTCCAGGTCCGACACCGCCATGCGCTTGAGCGTCGCGTCGTCCTCCTCGTAGAGGAACACCTCCGCGCGCCGCACCTGGGCGCACCGCACCAGCGACACCACGGCGGCCGAGCAGACGCGGTCGACCTCCAGCGACTCACCCACTGCGCGGGCAATCTCCCGCACGGCCTGTGAAAACGCGCCCTCGTCGTCCACGCCGGACGGCTCCATCACCAACCACGCCCCGGCCGTGCCGTTCGTGTGGGTGGGCTTCACCTGCACACGCACCTGCCGGAGCGTGCGGGTGATGACATGGCCGGAGTGGGCCCGGTGCTCGCGGATGGCGCGCTCCAGGGCGTCCAGGCTGCGGCCGGGCTCCAGGGCCTCCAGCAGGGTGCCGCCCGGGGAGAGCGTCACGCCCGTCTTGGCCGCGAAGCCCTCCTCGCACCATTGGACGCGCAAGTCAGGACCCACGCGCAGGAGCGCTTGGGGCAGGCACGAGAGGACATCCTCGACGTCATTGGGTGGCAGCATGAGGGGCGGGACGCGCTCGCTACAGGGGTCGCCGGAGGGAGATAGGAATCCCCGAGCATGATCGCCAACCGCCCCCGGACGTTCTCCTGTCCTGGAGGGTCGCGGCACGTTGGAACCCGAACAGAGCCGGTGCCGGGCAGCCAGGGAGGCGACGTTGTGCGGGGCGGTGACACGCGCCGAACGTGTGCTACACGACAGCGCATGTCCTCCAAGCCGTCCAAAGAAATCCAGACCTTCCCCAACCCCGCCGCCGATCGCGACTACGAGATCGCCTTCGACGTGCCGGAGTTCACCTGCCTGTGCCCGCTGACGGGCCAGCCGGACTTCGCGCGCTTCACCATCAAGTACGTGCCGGATCAGCTGTGCGTGGAGCTCAAGAGCCTGAAGCTCTACATGTGGTCCTACCGCAACGAGGGCGCCTTCCACGAGAAGGTGACCAACACCATCGCGGACGACATCATCAAGGCCATCCAGCCGCGCAAGCTCACGGTGGTGGGTGACTTCTTCGTGCGCGGCGGCATCGGGACCATCGTCACCGTCACGCACGACAAGAAGCAGCAGGCCTGAGCGGGGCCTCTCAGCGGGTGAGCTGCTCCAGGAGCGGCGCCCACTGGGACTGGGACAGGTAGAGGCCGGTGCCCGCCGCCGCGATGCCGGCGGTGAGCGCGGCCAGCACCCACTTGAGCTTGCTCGGCGCGCGCCTGGGCTTCTTCGTGGCGAAGACGTCCAGCACGCCCAGCTCCTGCTGGGTGAGGTGGGCCAGGGCCTCCGTCTCCGTGAGCTTCTCGCGGTAGCGCAGGAAGGCCACGAGCAGCGCGGGGTGGGACACGCGCACCTCGTGGGCGAGGAACAGGTCCAGCTCGCGGCGCATGGCCGCGGCGTCCGGGAAGCGGGCCTCCGGCTTCACCGACAGCGCGCGCTTCACGATGCGCGCGAGCGGCGGCGGCACGTTCGGAGCCACCTTCTGGAGCGGCGTGAACTTGCCGTCGCGGATGCGGGCGAACACTTCTCCAGCCGTCTTGCCCACGAAGGGGCGGGTGCCGGAGAGGGCCTCATAGAGGAGCACGCCCAGGGAGAAGATGTCGGTCCTCGCGTCGATGGGCGCGCCGGTGACCTGCTCCGGGGACATGTACGACGGCGTGCCCACGGCCATGCCCTGCTGGGTGAGGGCTTCGAGGCTGACGTCCTTGGCGATGCCGAAGTCCATGAGCTTCACCTCACCGGACTTGGTGAGCATGACGTTCGCGGGCTTGAGGTCGCGGTGGATGATGCGGCGGAAGTGGGCGTGGTCGAGCGCGCTGGCGATGCGCGCGCCGATGACGGCGGCGACGTCCGGGGGCAGCGGGCCGTCCTTGATGAGGCCGTGGAGGGTGGGCCCGTCCACGTACTCCATGACCATGAAGAGGCTGTCGTTCTTGTCCACCAGGTCATAGAGCGTGACGATGTTCTGGTGGCGGAAGGCGGCGAGCGCCAGCGCCTCGCGGCGGAAGCGCGACAGGGCCTCCTGGTCGCGCTGGCCTTCAGGGAGCAGCTCCTTGATGGCGACCTCGCGCTGAAGCAGCTCGTGCAGGCCGCGATACACCAGCGCCATGCCGCCGCGGCCCAGCTCGCCGAGTACGCGGCAGGCGCCAATCTTGCGGTGACGGATCCTCTCACTCTTCTCTGCGGCGGCGACGGTCACGGGTCGCAGGGTATCGATTCACGTCTCATGCGTCGATGGGCCCTCCCTGGCGAGGTGGATTCGCACAGGTGTGGTGGAAAGGCGCGGTGTCGCTGTCTCACGCCAGGGGGCCTACCTGTGGCGCGGGGACTGGCAGGATGGAGACATGGGACTGGGACGCCGGACGGATTGGCTGTGGGTGTTCGTGGCGGTGGGGCTGGGCGGTTGCGCGGGGCCACGTCCGCGCACGTATGCGCAGCAGGGCATGGACTCGGTGTCGAACACCTGCCGGACCCAGCCGGCGCTGTGCACCGGGCCGGAGTCGGTGATGCCCGTCCCACGCGCGGCGCAGGTGGCCACGCTGATGGCGGGGGCGAAGCTGGCCCTGGACGCGGAGGCGAAACAGGCAGTGGAGTCCGTGCTGAAGAAATGCGCGGAGGATGCACGGTCGGAGGTGATGCTCCGGTACCCGAACGCCTTCAATCTAGCCCCTGGCCAGGTCCTTCGTGTCATTCCCAGATGGGGAGTCCTCGAATGACAAGCATCCCTCGCGTTCGGATCTACATCAAGAGTGCCTTCGAGCCGGACTTCCTCGCCGTGAACGACGGCCTCCAATTGTGTCTCTTCATGCCGCACGCGCACAACGCCTTGAAGCCTCGGATACAGCGGGCGCTCGACCTCTATCGGGAGGCCATTGGGAAGGATGCCCTGGGCTACTATGGAGATCTCGACGGACAATGGCAGACGCTCGACACGAAGAGTTGGCAGCTCATCCAGCACTGGCTTCACGCTGGGGATGGCTCCCGTCTTCACCTGATAGGTGCCGCCACCACCTCCGACGCTTACTCGGAAAGCCACCGATACAATTTCCACTACGTGGGGTACGCGCTCGACCGCCCCGAAGACCTCTACTGGCCGAACGCTGTCAGCGCACTGCGACTGACCTTTCCCACGGAGTTCCTGGAAGCCCAGGGGCCCGAGCGCTTCCGAGCACTGGCGATTGAGATTGCCGGTGTCCTGCCCTTCGGCTCAGGACAGGCGGGCCTTACATTCAACGGCGAACCTCTGGCATCTGTCGTCCGCGAAGAGGTGAAGGCCTTGAGCTTCCGCCATCCAGCCATGGATGTGCCCAGCCTGGACGACGTGGCCCGGGACCTGGGCACCCGCGTGCGCGCCCCGGCCTGGATGAACTTCCTGGGTCCACCGGTCCTCCATGAACTGGGTGGAGTGGAAGGCCTGCGCTCCCGGCTGCACTCGCCGGACACCACCGTGCAGGCACTGGGTCCAGACCGGGCTGTCGTCACGCTGGGCCCGTGGCCAGAAGCCGGCGACACCGAGCAGGGCCAGACTTTGCCCGCCTACCGGGAGCTCGCGCGCGTGCTCGAACCCTGGCTGTACGAGGGGCCTGGGCCAGAAGATCCCCACTTCTTCACCATGACGCGCCGCTGGCAGCGCCGCTTCCTCGACTGAGCGCCCCGCCTCCCGTTCCCCTCCGCCCTGCACCTCCCCACGGGCGTTCCCATGGTTCTTCCATTCAACGTGCTGGGAGGACGCCATGACGGAACAGGACGCATACATCCAGAAGATGGAAGCCGAGCAGCGCGAGGCGACCGCTCGCTTCCGTGAAATCGAAGCCCAGGCGGACCTGGCCGACAGTGAGGACACCCTTGATGTCCTCACCGGCGCCCGCGCCTTCAACGACGACGTCAACCGCGAGATCCAGGCGCTCCGCCGCGCGGACCAGCGCGACTGGGACCGCGTCAAGGCCGGCGCGGAGAAGGCCCACAGCCGCTTCCGTGAGCACCTGGACCACGCCAGCACCCGGTGGGCAGAGCTCCGCGAAGGCTACAGCCGCCAGCGCGAAGCCGAGCTGAAGGAGCTGGGCGCGCAGATGGACGGATGGGTCGCCGCCCACAAGCGCAGCCGGGCCGAGGACTCGCTCCTCACCCGCGAGGAGCTCGACTTCATCACGCGCGGACTGAAGAACTCCGGCGAGCTGCTCAAGAACCTGCGCAACGCGCGCGGGCATGTCTGGAAGACGGCCCGCGATCAGTACGAGGCCAACTGGCGTGAGCTCCAGGAGCGCTCCCGCCGCATCCGCGCCGACGGCGCCCTGGATGAATCCGGCGCCTCGCCCCCCTGAAACCCCATCTTCACCAACGCCACGCGGTTGTCACACGGCTACGCTAGGACTCGCCCCCACCTTGAGGGGCACGGCCCGGAAGGACCGTGCCCCTTCAGGCGTTTTCGCCCGCGAGCCCATGGCCCTCCCC
>NZ_RAWQ01000010.1:0-87391 GCF_003668965.1 Corallococcus sp. AB030 | reverse complement strand
ATAAGAGACAGTTGCACGCGGTAGTAATCCCTCTGGTACGGGGTGTCCGTCCACCATTCGCCACCCAGTCGCTCCGGCCCCGCCATCGCCGTCACCCGGTGCCGCCGCCCAGAGATCCGCGCCGCCAGCATCTCCCCGGACGCCGTCACCTCCGCGTCCAGCCGGGCCGGCTGGGCCAGCAGCCGCGACGGCCGCTCCCGGGCGGCCCCCGCCTCGCGCCAGACGGTGATGGGCGCGGCAGACTCCGGCGCCGGAGCCAGCGGGCCCGACGGGGACAGCAGACCGCGCCGCGCCTCTGGAGGATGGAAGGCCCGGGGCGTATGCGCGGACTCCGGCCGGTGCACGGCCTCCAGGGACGCGGCGAACAGCGCCCCCTCGCCCAGCGTCGTCGCCAGCCGCGACAGCACGCCCTCCAGGGCCGCGTCCCCCTCCGGCGCGTCCCCCAGCGCCAGCTGCTGGCCCAGGTCCTCGTCGTGCGCGTCCACCCGCACGGAGACCTCCGCCACTGGCCGCTCCAGTCGCAATTCCCCCAGCCGGTGCCGAGCCAGGTCCAACAGCAGCTTCGCTTGCGCCGTGGGCCGCGCCAGCAGGAGCGGCACCTGGGCCTCGCCGGTGGGGTCCAGGCGCAGCACGAAGGTGAGCCGCACCGCCGCCCGCTGCCGCCCGGACAGCCGCGCGCCCAGCCTGTCGAGCAGCGTCTTGAGCGCGAACTGCACGGGTTCGAAGGTGTCCGCGGGCGCGTCCAACACCACCCGATCCTCCAGCGCCTCCTCCAACGGATCCGGCGTGAAGGGCGTGTCGTCCACGCCCCGGCACCGCGCATGGACCCGGGCCGCACCGGCGCCTCCTCGCGCCGTCACCGCCCCGGCCGGCAGCGCCGCCACCTCTCCCAACGTGGACAGCCCCAGGACGGTGAAGGCCTTCGCCGCCGAGTCCTCCAGCGCGCCCATCGGAAGGGGCGCCAGAGCTCGCGCGCCCTGCCCCTCCGGCACCACCGCCACCCGCTGGGAGCCATACCGCGCCAGCACTCGCGAGGTGAACGCCTCCGACGCCACCGTCACGTGCGCCCGGTAGCCCTGCTCGCCGCAGACCTCCAGCACGCGCGCGCCCAACTCCCGTTCGCCGCCCACCAGGTGCGCCGCGCTCGCGTCGAACCACAGCCCGTCCGGTGCGTCGCGCTGGAAGCCAGGACACAGGCCGAGCAGCGACTCCCCCAGCGCGGCCAGCGCCTGGGCCTCGTCCTTCAACCGGTACGGGAAGTTCCGCAGCTCGGGCTCCAACGCGGTGGCCGCCGTCAGCGTCATCCCCGTCCGCACGCCGGCCTTCAGCGCGCGCGTGGAGGCGAACACCACCCGGCGCTGGCCGCGCACCTCCTCCACCAGCACCAGCGGCTGGCCCGCGAGCGCGGGAGACTCAATGACCTTGCGCTGCACCGGGAAGCGCGTGACGTGCAGGTAGCCCCTCCGCATGGCCCACCCTCTCTCTCTTGTCAGCGGCCGGCCGGGGACAGCGCGCTCCCCAGCGAAGGCATGGGCGCGTCCCGGCCGGGGCGCTGACCCAGGATGCCCATGCCGTTGCGCACGCGGTCGGCGGGGTCCCGGTAGAAGTCCGGCCCCGCATCCCCTGACGCCTCCACGTCCGCGTCCAGCAGCCGCGCTCCGGCATCCAGCCCCACCTCCGGGTAGAGCTCCCGCCAGGGGCTCACGACGCGCGTCCCCACGCCTCCGCCCCGGCTGCGCTCCAATTCCACGGACCAGCCCTGGACGCCCCGGGCCTCCAGTCGCAGCCGCGCGAGACCGTCCGCGGGCGCCTCCGGCGACGTCAGCAGCAACACCAGCGTCCCGCCTCGCGCCGCCGCGTCCGCGAGCTTGCGCGCCTCCGTCAGGGCCAGCCGCTCCGGACGGCCCGGAGCGCCCACGCCGAGCGTCAGATCCACCACCACCGCCGTGAAGGCACCACTGCGCGCCAGCTGCACGGCGGCCCACACCCGCTGCGCGAAGGCCTGGGGCCGCACGACGAGCAGCCGCTCCAGGTCCACGCCCAGCGCCGCCGCCGCGGGGGGATAGAGCTCCTTCGGACCATCCACCCACGCGCACAAGCGCAGCTCCCGGTGCGCGGCCGCCACCGCTCGCAACGCCAGGCTGGTGCGTCCCGACGCCGCCTCGCCGCACAGCTCCACGGAGTGCCCCAACGGCAGGCCACCTTGAGGCAGCAGCGCGTCCACCGCGTCCACGCCCGTGCGCAGCACCGACAGCGCGCGACGGGGCGCCGCCTGCAACTGGCGGATCCGTTCGCGCAGCTCCTCCACCACCGCCAACCCCGACCGTTCGACCGCCGCGCCCATGTGGCCTCCTCGCCTCGCGCACCGCGCGCGCATGGGGCCAGTATCCGAAGCCCTCTGACACCCAAACAGGCTGCATTCCGAGCGCATCGGACCTGTCGCGTCGGGTGCTCCGCTCGACGGAAGGAGGCGGATCCGCGCGCATTATTTTTTTGGCACCGGACATGACAGGTCACGTGCGGACCCACGAAAAAGGGCCCCGCGTCCTTCGCGGGGCCCTTCGGGTGATGCGCGGCGGATCAGCCCCGGGCTATCCGGCGCACAGCACCTTCACCTCCACCTTCGTGTCGCCCACGCGCCGCAGGCACGGGCCCAGGAAGAAGATGCGCGCGGAGCGGTCGCCGCTGGGGGGCTCGTAGCGGAAGTCGCCGTTGCCCGCCGTGCACGTCTGCACGGATCCATCCGCGCGCGTGACGTTCACCACCGCGAGCCGCGGATCCGGCAGGTTCACCACGGCCACGCTCTGCGCCACCGTGGCCAGGTCCGCGATGTCCAGCAGCGTCTGCTGGTAGCTCGTCTTGCAGATGGAATCCAGGTTCGCCCGGGTCGCGTCGAACGCCTTCGCCATGTCGCTCTGCCGGTAGCCGGGCCCGTAGGACGTCGGGCAGTCGACGTTGCGCACGTAGGTGGTGCCGCTCGTCGTGTCCACGATCAGCTCCGCGCGCTTGTCCGTCACCGCCACCGGCCCGATGGTCGCCCACAGCACCTCGCGCGACACGCCCTGGCTGTCACGCAGGCTCTGGAAGGCCTGGTAGTACTCCGACACCGGCGTCAGCTTGTCCCCCTGCTCCGTGCACGAGTCCACGGCCCGGTCCTCGCCCAGCGCCACCGGGGGCGGCCGCTGGGTGGAGCTGCAGTCCTCCTCGTCGGACACCACCACCACCAGCAGGCGGGCGTCGTCACGCAGGAAGCCCCCGTTGCCCCCTTCCGCCAGGGGTTGGGTGGCCAGGGGCGAAGCGACCGCCAGCCGCACCGCCTCGAAGGGCGCTTCCTGGCCGCTGCCGGAGGTGCCCTGGTCCACCAGCCGCTGGAACTTGGGCAGCAGCAGCGGATCCGACCCCTCGATGAAGCGCTCGGCGGTGGGCTGGTTCGCCTCGTCCCTCACCGGCCGCAGCCGGCCCTCCTGATCCGGGAAGGAGCGGATGACGTCCGCCCCGTCCGCGAAGCGCTGGCGCTGGTACACGGAGGTGGTGATGACCCCCACGCGGAAGTCCTGGGACACACCGTTGCCCTCCTTCAGCGCGGCCAGGAAGGCGGGCAGTTCCGTCGCGATGCCCTGCTGCTCCTCGCTCATGGATCCGGAGTTGTCGATGACGAAGAGGATGTCCGTCTTCTGGGGGGCCACCAACGGAGGGCTCGCCTCGCAGGTGTCCGGGACCGTGGATCCATCGTCATCCACGGGGGAGTGGCATCCGAGCGCCAGGAGCGCGGACAGCGACATCAGGTGGGCGCAGGTGTGGAGCTTCACATCGTCCTCCAGTGCGGGGACGCGCGCTCGCGCACCGCATCAGGCGTGAGAGGGGGCAAGCATGCCCCACCCCTTCACCGGACGCGAGACTTCTGGGCCGTTACATAGAGGAGAGTCGTACAGCCGACGAGGCACGGAAATAACGCACATCGCGTTTGCCATGTCCCTTTTGGTTGTTACGTTGGTTCATCCGCCGCAGAAAACAACCGGATGGTTCACCGGCCCGGCCGCTTGCTGACCGGGTTCAAGCAAGGAAGAGGCCGAACTCCCATGTCTGACGAGAAGAAGAAGGGCACCGCGGCCAGCGCCATGCCCACCGCGATGGCCCCTCCGGGGCTCATCAACAAGGAAGACATTCCGCAGGTGCTGCCCATCCTGCCGCTGCGCAACAGTGTCTTCTTCCCCGGCGGCGTGCTGCCCCTGGCCGTCGGCCGCCAGAAGACGATTGCGCTGATCAAGGACGCCGTCCGTGACGACCAGGTCATCGGCGTCGTGACGCAGCGCCGCGCCGAGGAAGAGGATCCGGGCGCGTCCGACCTGTACACGATGGGCACCGTCGCCCGCATCGTGAAGCTCTTGAAGATGGGCGAGGACAACTACTCGCTCGTGGTCCAGGGCCTCGCGCGCTTCCGCGTGATGGAGCTGGTCCAGGAAGCGCCCTACCTGAAGGCCCGCGTCGACGCGGTCGAGGACAAGACCTCCTCCGAGAACGTCGAGGTCGAGGCCCTGGGCATCAACCTGAAGAAGCTGGCGCGCGAGGTCATCGAGCTGATGCCCGAGCTGCCCGCCGCCGCCACGGAGCTGGTGGAGAGCATCACGCATCCGGGCCACCTGGCGGACCTCATCGCCGCCAACGTGGACGTGCCCATCGAGGAGAAGCAGGCCGTGCTGGAGACGGTCGACCTCAAGGCGCGCATGAAGCTCGTCCTGGAGCTGCTCAACCGCAAGCGGGAGATCCTCAAGCTCTCCAACAAGATCGACTCCGCCGTGAAGGGCGAGATGTCGAAGACCCAGCGCGAGTACTACCTGCGCCAGCAGCTCAAGGCGATCAAGGAAGAGCTCGGCGAGATGGGCGAAGAGGAAGAGGAGCTGGACGAGCTCCAGGAGCGCCTGAAGAAGGCCGCCCTGCCCCCCGAGGTGGAGAAGGTCGCACAGAAGGAGCTCAACCGCCTGAAGACGATTCCGGCGGCCTCCAGCGAGTACACCGTCGCGCGCACCTACCTGGACTGGATCGCGGACCTGCCGTGGTCGAAGATCAGCGAGGACAACCTCGACATCGAGAACGCGCGCCAGCAGCTGGACAAGGATCACTTCGGCATCAAGAAGGTGAAGAAGCGCATCCTGGAGTACCTGGCCGTCCGCAAGCTGAAGAACGACATGCGCGGGCCCATCCTGTGCCTCGTCGGTCCCCCGGGCGTCGGCAAGACGTCGCTGGGCCAGAGCGTGGCCAAGGCCACGGGCCGCAAGTTCGTGCGCCTGTCGCTGGGCGGCGTGCGTGACGAGGCCGAAATCCGTGGCCACCGCCGCACGTACGTGGGCGCGCTGCCGGGCCGCTTCATCCAGAGCATGAAGAAGGCCGGGACGAAGAACCCGGTCATGATGCTGGACGAAATCGACAAGCTGGGCGCGGACTTCCGCGGCGACCCGAGCGCGGCGCTGCTGGAGGTGCTGGACCCGGAGCAGAACAGCACGTTCAGCGACCACTACCTGGACGTGGCGTTCGACCTGTCGAAGGTCATGTTCGTCGCCACGGCGAACCAGCTGGATCCCATCCCCGGGCCGCTCCGCGACCGCATGGAGATCATCGAGCTGACGGGCTACACGTTCGAGGAGAAGCAGGCCATCGCCCGCATCCACCTCGTGCCGAAGCAGCTCAGGGAGCACGGCCTCAACGGGGACCACATCGAGATACAGGATGAGGCACTGCTCATCCTGACCACGTCGTACACCCGCGAGGCGGGCGTGCGTAACCTGGAGCGCCGCATCGCGGACATCTGCCGCGCGGTGGCGGTGGAAGTGGCCGGCGGCAAGATGGAGAAGCAGACCATCGGCGCGGAGCGGGTGAAGGAGATCCTCGGGCCCGAGATGTTCTACTCGGAGGTCGCGGAGCGCACGGAGGTTCCCGGTGTGGCGACGGGCCTCGCGTGGACCGCGGCGGGCGGAGATCTGCTCTTCATCGAAGCGACCAAGATGGCGGGCAAGGGTGGCATGACCCTGACCGGCCAGCTGGGCGACGTGATGAAGGAGTCCGCCACGGCGGCCCTGAGCTACCTGCGCAGCAAGGCGGAGGCGCTGGGCATCCCGTCCAACTTCCTGGAGAAGACGGACCTGCACCTGCACTTCCCCGCGGGCTCCATCCCCAAGGATGGTCCTTCGGCCGGCGTCACCATCCTGACCGCGCTCACCAGCCTGCTGACGGGCATCCGGGTGCGTCACGACACGGCGATGACGGGCGAGGCCACGCTGCGTGGCCTGGTGCTGCCGGTGGGCGGCATCAAGGAGAAGGTCCTGGCGGCGCACCGCGCGGGCATCAAGCGCGTCATCCTGCCGGAGCGTTGCCGCAAGGACCTGATCGACGTGCCGGATCAGGCGAAGAACGAGCTGGAGTTCATCTTCGCCACGAAGATGGACGAGGTCCTCAACGCCGCGCTGGAGACGTCTCCGTTCAAGGAGGGCGCCGCGATCGCCGCGCCCACCACGGACACGCCTCCGGCGGAAGTCCGGGCGTAACGAGGTCCATGGTTTGAAGTGACGCGGGCAGGTTCCCTTCATCGGGGACCTGCCCGTCGTCTTTTTCATGCAGGGCATACACGAAGGAGCGGACCCATGAAGTACGCCAACCTGGGACACACCGGCCTGCGGGTCTCCCGCATCTGCCTGGGCTGCATGAGTTACGGCACTCCGAAGTGGCGCCCGTGGGTGCTGGACGAAGAGGCGGCGCAGCCCTTCTTCCGCCGCGCGGTGGAGCTGGGCGTCACCTTCTTCGACACCGCGAACATGTACTCGGACGGGGTCAGTGAAGAGGTGACGGGCCGCGCGCTGCGCAAGTACGCGAAGCTGGACGAGGTGGTGCTGGCGACGAAGGTCTACTTCCCCACGGGCAGCGGCCAGAACGAGCGCGGCCTGTCGCGCAAGGCCATCACCCAGGCGTGCGAGGCGAGCCTCAAGCGGCTGGGCGTGGACACCATCGACCTCTACCAAATCCATCGGATGGATCCGAACACGCCCATCGAGGAGACGCTGGCCGCGTTGGATCAGCTCGTGCGCCAGGGGAAGGTGCGCTACCTGGGAGCGAGCTCCGCGTACGCGTGGCAGTTCATGCGAGCGCTCAGCGTGTCCGAGCGCAATGGCTGGGCGCGCTTCGTGTCCATGCAGAACCACTACAACCTGGTCTACCGCGAGGAGGAGCGGGAGATGCTGCCCCTCTGCGAGGCGGAAGGCGTGGGCGTCATCCCGTGGTCGCCGCTGGCGCGAGGACTGCTCGCGGGTTCGCGCAAGTCGCTGGACGACAAGGAGGCCACGACGCGCGCGGGCTCCGACACGCTGTCACCCATCCTCTACAACCAGCCCGGGGACTGGGACGTGGTGGAGGCGGTGAAGCAGGTGGCGGAGGCGCGCAAGGCCCCGCCCGCGCAGGTGGCCCTGGCGTGGCTGTTGTCCAAGCCCGTCGTCACCGCGCCCATCATCGGCGCGACGAAGCCCGAGCACCTGGAGGACGCGGTGAAGGCCGTGAGCCTCAAGCTCGCGCCGGAAGAAGTGAAGGCGCTGGAGGCCCCCTACAAGCCGCACGCGGTGCGCGGCCTGTAGGCGGTGGCAGGGGTGGACGCGCTTCAGCGCTCCTTCACGAGCGCGTCCACCTTCTTCTCCAGCGGCTTCACGTCCTCGAAGAACGAATCCATGGAGTGCGCTGGGGCCACGCGCAGCACCGGCGGCAGGAGCGAGCGGGGGAACTCCAGCTCCTCACTGAAGGGCTCATTGCCCAGCACCTCCGACGCGTTCGTGAGGATCAGCACGCCCACCGACGCGATGACGAGCCCGCGAACCACCCGCTTGCCGCTCCAGCGCGTCACGTAGCGCAGGTGCCAGTAGAGCCCCCACCCCACCAGTCCCAACACGGCCAGCATGCGCACGAAGCCCAGCCACGAGCCCAGCGAGAAGCTGAAGCTCACGAGCGCGAACAGGGGCGGTGAAAGCGCGAAGCCCAGCAGCACCAGGGCGGCGATGGTGGTGTGCACTCGGAAGTGGAAGCGCTTCCGCGCGATGCGGCTCGCCAGCGACCAGCCCCCGGCCCACAGGAGCGCCAGTCCCAGGGGCACCACCGCGGACATCAGCAGGTCGCCCCAGTCCGTCTTCCGGAACTGGGTCACCCGCTCGGAGATGAAGGACGTCACGACCAGCGCCTGCAGCGTGACCGCGAAGGCCCGGGGGCGCTCGATCAGGCGCTCGCTGGGGGCTTCGGGGGCTTCGTTGACGACGGTGTCCTCCACCACGAAGGAGCGGGGCCGGAAGCGCAGCACCGTGTCCCCCACGGACACGCGCGCGTCCGGGGTGATGACCAGTTCCTTCAGTGGCGCCCACGGCTCCACGCTGAAGGTGCCGTTGACGCTGCCCACGTCATGCAGCACCACCGCGCCGTCCTCGCGCCGCTCCAGGCGCAGGTGTTCGGCGGAGACCTTCGGGTCGTCCAGGATGATGTCGTTGGCGTAGCCGCGCCCCACCGTCACCGGCAGCGTGTCCAGCCGGTGGCGGGACTGGACGGCGTCCCCTTCCAGCACCTCCAGGAAGATCACTTCGCCCATGACAGGCCCTCCAGGTAGCGGCGCGCCAACTTGCGTGCGTTCTCCGCGGAGAAACCGCCCAGCGTGAGGCTGGTGTCCACGCCGTGCGTGGATGCGTTCAGAGTGGCCGCGCGCAGCACCAGATCATAGAGGCCCGGGAAGCGGCGGTAGGCGCGCATGCAGATGGCGGCGCGCACGGTGAGGCCGTTCACGTCCACGAACTCCGACTTGCAGCGGAAGTTGGTGACGTCCTCGCGAGTGGCGGCCACCGCGTCCGGGTCCTGCGAGAAGAGCGTGCTGTAGAGCGCGGAGAAGCGCATCGCGCCCAGCTTCTGGCTTTCCACGTGCTGGTGCAGGTAGGCCACCACGCCCGTGCGGTGGCTGGAGGACAGGAAGATGTCCTCCTCGGAGGAGCACTGGTAGCTCGTCACCGTGTAGGGAGTCTCCGGATCATGCGGCGTGTCGCCCCAGCACTTGAGGAAGGGGCTCCAGCGGCCGGGGACGCGGTACCCACCCAGCGACTGCTTCGGCAGGTCCGTGGCCATCAGCCGGTCGGTGATGCGCTGCTGGTTGGCCAGCAACTGGTCCTTCACGGACGTCATCAGCGCGGCCGGGTCCGGAGGCGCTTCCTGCTCCAGCGCCCGGTCGAGCAGCGCGCGCGCGCGGGCCACCGGCACCAGGAAGCCCACCTGGTTGCCCATGGTGGCCACGTTGACGCCCACGACGCCGCCTTCACCGCTGAGCGTGGGTCCGCCGCTCATGCCGGGGTTGATGGCGCCGGTGAAGTGCACGCGCTCGTAGAGGGCGTCGCGCACCAGGCCGTTGTAGGTGCCCTCCACGATGGTGGTGCCCAGGTCGCGCGGGTTGCCCATGGCGAACAGGCGCGTGCCCTGCGGCGGTTCGTGTTCCTCCAGCTTGAAGTAGTCGCTGACGGGCGTGTCCACCTGGATGACGGCCAGGTCGCTCGCCACGTCCACCGCGAGCAGGCGCACCGGCACCGTCGCGTCGCCGCGGTCCAGCTCCGCGGTGTAGTCCTCCGGGTGGAGCACCAGGTCGGAGACGACGTGGTAGTTCGTGAGGGCGTGGCCCTTCGCGCTCACGAAGAACGCGGAGCCGATGGAGGACTTCGTCCCGGAGCGGCGCTCGATGATGCGCACCTGCGAGACGCGGCCCTGGATGCGGCGGAACAGCTCGTGCGTGGCCGGAGGCAACGAGGCCACCGGCAGGGGCGGCACCACCACGTCCGCGATACCAGCGTCGGGCGCTGGAAGGGCCGGCGGGGTTGGAGACGCCGAGGGCGCCGGAGGAGCCACGGGCTCCTGCGCGAGCACGGCGACAAGAAGAAGGGAGAACATGGGCGGGCGGCACCGTATCCCACCGCGAGCCCCACCGGGGGACGCCTTGGCCCTCCTGTCAGGCCACGCTACGAAGTGGCCGGTCCCTCTCCCTGCCGGCGGCGGCGCCAGGCCGCGTACGACACCAGCAGGGCCCCGGCCAGGGTGCCCGCCAGCGCCCCCGCGAGCCGCCGGGAGACGACGCCCGCCACCGGGGCCTCCATGCGGAAGGTCTCCAGCGAGGCGCGCACCCCGGGGGCCAGGGCGTCCCAGCGGGCGGCGGGCGCGCTGACCGTCACCACGGCGTGGCGGCCTTCGGAGGCCAGCCCCGTCACCAGCACCGTGCGCACCTGCCCTGCTTCACGCAGCGTTCCCAGCACCTCCACCCGGGGCACGGGCCCGCCCACGCGGTCCACCCGCTCCGGCGTCAGCGCCACGCCCAGCTCCCGTTGGAAGTGCTGGACCACGGCGGTGGAGAAGGAATCGCGCTCGGAAGGACTGGCGGAGAAGCCTCCGTCCACCACGGCGATGAGGAACGTGGCCGCGTCCGGGCCCTCTCCGTCCGACAGCGCCGCGGACAGGGCGCGCGTGCGCACGCCGTCCTCCGACACCGCGCCCACCTGCGAGCCGGTGTAGCGCTCCCAGCGCGCCATCCGGAACGTGTCCGGAGGCCGGAAGCTGTAGCCATCCCGCCGCAGCTCCGTGCCGAGCGCACCGGACAGCGACAACCACACACCGGTGAGGACGGGCAGGAGCACGGGCCCCGAGGATAACCCCGAAGCCCGCGCCGCGCCCGCTCCCCTGCCCCGCCGCTACCCGATCTTCTTCTTCAGGTCGTCCACCGGCGTCGTGTGCGTGACGATGCGGGACTGGAGCTCCCGCGCCACGTTGGTGATGAGCGGCTTGCGCATCATCGTCATGTGCGTGCCCGGCATGTCCACGACCTCCACGCCGCCGGTGACGAGGTCCTCCCAGCCGGTGTGCTCACGCGTGTCCGGCCGCTGGCTGGCGCGCAGCAGCACGATCTTCCCGTCGAGCGGCTTCGCGTCGTACTGCGTGAAGGCGCGCGAGGTGGACTCGAACACCCGGTACAGGTTGCGCACGCGCTCCACGCCCACGTCGGCGATCTGCGTGTCACCCTGGCTGCCCACTTCGTAGAAGTAGTTCACGCGCTCCGCTTGCGTCATCTGCGAGATGCGCTCGCGCAGCTCCAACGGGTCGCGGCCCGTGGTGGCCGCCAGCATCATGGTGAGCTCGGAGGTGAGCATGTCCTCCAGGACCTGCTCCGGCGTCTTGTCCGGCACCATGTGCTGCACGGTGTACGCGTCGATGCTCGCCAGCAGCGCCACCTCTTCGCCCACGGCGCGCAGTTGCCGCGCCATCTCGAAGGCGATGATGCCGCCCAGCGACCAGCCCGCCAGGTGGTAGGGCCCGTGCGGCTGCACCTCGCGCACGGACGCCAGGTACAGCGCGGCCATCTCCGCCACGGTGCCCAGGGGCTCCTCGCCCTCGGTGCCCCGGGCCTGCAAGCCGTAGCACGGCTGATCCGCGTCCAGCTCGCGCGCCAGGTCCACGTAGCAGAGGACGCCGCCGCCCGCCGGGTGGATGGCGAAGAGCGGAGGCTTCGTGCCCTCCGGTTTCAGCGCCACCAGCGGCGACCAGGCGCGTGACTCGGCCTCCAGCAGCGCGGCCAGCTGCTCCACCGTCGACGCCTGGAACAGCGACGCCAGGGGCAGGTTCTTGCCGGTGAGCTGCTGGATGCGTCCCATGAGCTGCACCGCCAGCATGGAGTGGCCGCCCAGGTCGAAGAAGTCGTCGCGGATGCCAATGGGCGACATCCCCAGCGTCTCCTCCCAGACGCGGACCAACTGCAGCTGCAGCGGCGTGCGCGCCACCACCAGCGTGGAGCCTTCCGCGCGCGTGGTGTCCGGCGCGGGCAGCGCGCGGCGATCCACCTTGCCGTTGGACGTGAGCGGCAGCGAGTCCATCACCATGAAGGCGGACGGCACCATGTACTCCGGAAGCGTGCGCCGCAGCTGCTCGCGCAGCTCCGGGACCCCCGCCACGCTCTGGCCCGGAGCGCCCACCAGGTACGCCACCAGGCGCTTGTCGCCCGGCACATCCTCGCGCACCAGCACCACGGCCTCGCGCACGCTCGGGTGCGAGAGCAGGCCCGCCTCGATTTCGCCCAGCTCGATGCGGAAGCCACGCACCTTCACCTGGAAGTCCGCACGGCCCAGGTACTCCAGCGTGCCGTCAGGACGCCACCGCGCCAGGTCGCCGGAGCGGTAGAGCCGCGCGCCCGGAACAGTGCTGAACGGATCCGGGATGAAGCGCTGCGCGGTCAGCTCCGGCCGGCCCAGGTAGCCACGGCTGAGGCCGTCGCCGCCCACGTACATCTCACCCGTGACGCCCGGAGGCACCGGCTGTCCGTGCGCATCCAGCACGTACACCTGGAGGTCCGGAATCGCGACGCCCACTTCGCTGCCGCGCCCGCCCTCCGCGTCCGCCGCCGTGAGTGCGCGGTAGGTCACGTGAACGGTCGTCTCGGTGATGCCGTACATGTTGACGAGCACCGGCGCATTGTCCGCGTGGCGCGCGTACCACGGGCGCAGGCTGCCGAACTCCAGCGCCTCGCCGCCGAACACGACCGTGCGCAGGGACAGGCCCTCGTGGTCGCCCGTGCGCTCCTCGTGTTGGATGAGCTGACGGAACGCGGACGGCGTCTGGTTGAGCACCGTGACGCCCTCGCGCTTGAGCAGCGCGTGGAAGTCCGCGGGCGTGCGGCTGACTTCGTACGGCACCACCACCAGCTTGCCGCCGTAGAGCAGCGCGCCCCACATCTCCCAGACGGAGAAGTCGAACGCGTACGAGTGGAACAGCGTCCACACGTCCTTCGCGCCGAAGTCGAACCAGTGCTTCGTGCCGTCGAAGAGGCGCACCACCTGGGCGTGTTCAATCTGCGCGCCCTTGGGACGGCCCGTGGAGCCAGACGTGTAGATGACGTACGCCAGGTGATGCGGAGCCACGCCGCTGTCCGGCGGCGTCGTGGGCGCGGAGGCCCAGGCGGCGGCATCCGAGTCCAGGCACAGGCGCTTCGCCGCGCCCGACGGCACCACGTCCAGCAGGTGCTGCTGCGTGAGCACCACCGGCACGCGAGCGTCCTCCACCATGAACTCCAGGCGATCCCTCGGGTACGCCGGATCCATGGGCAGGTACGCGCCGCCGGCCTTGAGGATGGCCAGCAGGCCCACCATCAGCTCCAGCGAGCGCTCCACCGCGAGGCCCACCAGGACCTCCGGCCCCACGCCCAGCGTGCGCAGGTGATGCGCCAGCTGGTTCGCCCGCGTGTCCAGCTCGCGGTACGTGAGGCGCTGTTCGGCGTAGGTGACCGCGATGGCGTCCGGGGTGCGCGCCGCCTGACGCTCGAACAGCGTGTGCAGGCACGCGTCCACCGGGAAGCGGAAGGACGTGTTCCAGTCCGTCACCACCTGCGTGCGATCCTCTTCCGTGAGCAGCGGCAGTTGGTGCAGCCGCGCGTCAGGGTTGGCCCCGATGCCCGCCAGCAACACGCCCAGGTGACGGGCGAGCCGCTCGGCGGTGCTCGCGTCGAACAGGTCGGTGTTGAACTCGAGCCCGCCCTCGATGCCGTTCGCCGTCTCCGTGAGGCCCAGCGACAGGTCGAACTTCGCGGTGCGGTGCTCCACCTCCACGCCTTCCAGGGTGAGGTCGGTCAGCGTGAACGCCCCTTCCGGCGCGTTCTGCAGCGTCATGGACACCTGGAACAGCGGCGTGCGGCTGGTATCGCGCGTGGGCGCCAGCTCCTCCACCAGCTTCTCGAACGGCACTTCCTGGTGCGCGTACGCGCCCAGCGTCGTCTCCCGCACGCGGCCCAGCAGCTCGCGGAACGTGGGGTCGCCGTCCAGCTTCGTGCGCAGCACCAGCGTGTTGACGAAGAAGCCGATGAGGCCTTCCGTCTCCGCGCGCTGGCGGCCCGCGATGGGCGTGCCCACGCTGATGTCATCCTGCCCGGAGTAGCGAGACAGCAGCGTCTGCCACGCGGCCAGCAGGACCATGAAGGGCGTGGTGCCCTCCTTCAACGCCAGGGCCCTGAGCGTCTCCGTCAGCTCGCGGCTGACCTTCACCGGGACGCTGGAGCCGTGCGACGTCTGCACGGCCGGACGCGGACGGTCCGTGGGCAGCTCCAGCGCGGAGGGCGCGCCGGTCAGCTGCTGCTTCCAGTATCCGAGCTGCTTCTCCAGCACCTCGCCCTGGAGCCAGCCGCGCTGCCAGCCCGCGTAGTCCGCGTACTGCACCGGCAGCTCCGGCAGGGACGGCGTGCCGCCGTTGGAGAAGGCCTCGTAGGACGCGGCCATCTCGCGCACCAGCACGCCCATGGACCAACCGTCGGAGACGATGTGGTGCATGACGAGCAGGAGGATGTGCTCCTCCTCATCCAGCTTGAGCAGCTTCACGCGCAACAGCGGACCGGTGGCCAGCTGGAACGGCTGCACCGCTTCGTCGTCCGCGAGCCGGCGGGCCTCGTCATGGCGCTCCGGATCCGCGATGTCGGAGAGGTCCACCACCGGGAGCGGCAGCGACACCGCCGGGTGGATGACCTGCGTGGCCTGTCCGTTGTCCAGGTGGAACGACGTGCGCAGCGATTCGTGCCGGCGCACCAACTCCGTGAAGCTCTGCTCCAGCGCCATCACGTCCAGCGAGCCCTTCAGCCGAAGGACCATGGGGACGTTGTAGGCCGGGCTGGACGCGTCCAGCTGGTGCAAGAACCAGAGGCGCTGCTGCGCGAACGACAGCGGCAGGCGGCCCTCGCGCGGCAGCGGCACGATGGCGGGCGCCTGGGTGCCCGCACCGGCCTGGAGCGCCTGGTCGATGAGGACGGACAGCTTCTGCACCGTGGGCGCGTTGAAGACGTCCCGCAGCTGCAGGTCGATCCGGAAGATGCTCCGGACGCGAGACAGCACCTGCGTGGCCAGCAGCGAGTGTCCGCCCAGCTCGAAGAAGTCGTCCGTCGAGCCCACGCGGTCCACGTTCAGCAGCTCGCTCCACGCTCCGGCGAGCAGCTGTTCGGTGGGAGTGCGCGGCGCGATGAACGCGTCATCCTGCGCGCGCTCGTCGCTGGGGACGGGCAGCGCCTTGCGGTCCACCTTGCCGTTGGAGGTCACCGGCAGCGCCTCCATCACCACGAAGGCGGACGGCACCATGTACTCCGGCAGCGTGCGCTCCAGGTGTTCGCGCAGGCCCTTGCGGTCCAGGGACTCCACGTCACCCGCGACGTAGGCCACCAGCCGCTTGTCGCCGGCCACGTCCTCGCGGACAACGACGACGGACTCGCGCACGCCGTAGGCGCCCATGAGGGCGGATTCGATCTCCCCCAGCTCGATGCGGTAGCCACGCACCTTCACCTGGTGGTCGACGCGGCCCATGTATTCCAGCGTGCCGTCGGCGCGCCAGCGGGCCAGGTCGCCGGAGCGGTACAGCCGCGCGCCAGCGTCGGTGCTGAACGCATCCGGCACGAACTTCTCCGCAGTGAGCTCCGGCCGGCCCAGGTAGCCGCGGCCCACCTGCACGCCGCCGATGTACAGCTCACCCGGCACGCCCACCGGCACGGGTTGCAGCTGCGAATCCAGCACGTACATCCGCGTGTTGGGCAGCGGCTTGCCGATGCGCACCGCGCCGGAGGCGGAATCCTCCGGGGCCACGACGTGCACCGAGCAGCCCACCACCGTCTCCGTGGGGCCGTATTCGTTGATGAGCCGCGTGGCCGGCGCGTGCTTGCGCCAGAACGCCAGCTCCTCCGAGAAGAGTGCTTCGCCGCCGATGACGAAGGCGCCCGTGCGCCCCGCCGCCGCGTCCGCGCCCAGCAGGTCCGACAACAGCCGCAGGTGGCTGGGCGTCAGCTTCACCAGGCTGAAGCCCGTGCCTTCACGCAGCACGTCCGCCAGGCCTTCCACGCCCCGGGTCTCGGACACCATCACCACGCCCCGGCCCGCGACCAGCGGCGCCAGCATGCTGGTGACGGTCAGGTCGAACGCGAGCGACGAGTGCACCGGTGCGCCCGCGCCCGTATCCAGCCCGTACGCCGACAAGCACCACGTCAGGTAGTTGGACACGCCGCGGTGCTCGATGGCCACGCCCTTCGGCTTGCCCGTCGAACCGGACGTGTAGATGACGTACGCCAGGTTGCCGGCCGTCACCGCCGTCACCGGAGCGTCCTCGCGCTCGCGGGAGATGCTGCGCTTCCAGTCGCCATCCAGGCTGATCAACTGCTGGGTGGTGACGGGCAGCTCGTCCGCCAGCGAGTCCTGCGTCAGCACCACCGGCACCTGCGTGTCCTCCAGCATGAAGGACAGGCGATCCAGCGGGTACTTCGGGTCGAGCGGCACGTAGGCGCCGCCGGCCTTGAGCACGCCCATCACGGCGATGACCATCTCCAGCGAGCGCTCCAGGCACAGGGCGACCTTCACCTCGGGCCCCACGCCCAGCCGGCGCAGGTGGTGCGCCAGCTGGTTGGCCTTCGCGTCCAGCTGCCGGTACGTGAGCTGCTCACCCTCGAAGGTCGCGGCGATGGCGTCCGGGGTGCGCGCCACCTGCTCCTCGAAGCGCTGGTGGATGCAGGCGTCGCGCGGGAAGTCGGCCCGCGTGTCGTTCCACGTCGTCAGCAACTGCGTCCGCTCGCCATCCGTGAGCAGCGGCAGGCGCTGCACGGGCACGTCCGGCTGGGACGCCACGCCCTCCAGCAGGACGCGGAGGTGCTCCAGCATCCGCTCGGCGGTGCCGGCGTCGAACAGGTCGGAGTTGTACTCCATGGCTCCGCGCAGCTCTCCGTCCACCTCCGACAGGGTCATGTTCAGATCGAACTGCGCGGTGCGGTGCTCCAGCGGGACGGCGCGCAGCGTGAGGCCCTTGACCTCCAGCTCCGGCACCGGCGCGTTCTGGAACGACAGCAGCACCTGGAACAGCGGCGTGCGGCTGGTGTCGCGCGTGGGCGCCAGCTCCTCCACCAGCTTCTCGAAGGGCACTTCCTGGTGCGCGTACGCGCCCAGCGTCGTCTCCTTCACCTGGGCCAGCAGCGCGCGGAAGGACGGGGTTCCCTCCAGCTTCGTGCGCAGCACCAGCGTGTTGACGAAGAAGCCGATGAGGCCTTCCGTCTCCGTGCGGCCACGGCCCGCGATGGGCGTGCCCACGCTGATGTCATCCTGTCCGGAGTAGCGCGCGAGCAGCACCTGCCATGCGGCCAGCAGCACCATGAAGGGCGTGGCGCCTTCCTTCAGCGCCAGGGCCTTCAGCGTGTTCGTCACCGGCTTGCCCACGCGCAGGTTCACGCTGGCGCCCCGGTACGTCTGCACCGCCGGACGCGGGCGGTCCGTGGGCAGCTCCAGCGCGGAGGGCGCGCCAGTCAGCTGCTGCTTCCAGTACGCCATCTGCTGGGCCAGCACGTCACCCTGCAACCAGCCGCGCTGCCAGCCCGCGTAGTCCGCGTACTGCACCGGCAACTCCGGCAGGGACGGCGCGCGACCGGAGGCGAAGGCCTCGTAGAGGGCCGCCATCTCCCGCACCAGCACACCCATGGACCAGCCGTCGGAGACGATGTGGTGCATCGTCGCGAGCAGCACGTGCCGCTGGGCCTCCAGCTTGAGCAGCTTCACGCGCAGCAACGGACCGTTCGCCAGGTGGAACGGACGCTGCGCCTCTTCGTTGGCCCGACGCTGGGCCTCGGCCTCGCGGACGTCCTCGGGCTGACCGGACAGGTCCACCACCTGAATCGGCAGCGTCGCGGCCGGGTGGACGACCTGCGCGGGCTGGCCGTCGCGCATGGGGAACGTGGTGCGCAGCGATTCGTGGCGGCGCACCAGCTCCGTGAAGGCGCGCTCCAGCGCGGACACGTCCAGCGTGCCCTCCAGCCGCACCGGCAGCGGGAGGTTGTAGAAGGCGCTGTCCGGCTCCAGCTGGTTGAGGAACCACAACCGCTGCTGGGCGAACGACAGCGGCATCCGCTCCGCGCGCGGCAGCGGCACGAGCGGCGGCGCCCTCACGCCCCTGCCCTGCGCCACGAGCGCGTCCACGCGCCGGGCCAGGTCCGACACCGTGGGCGCCTCGAAGAGCGTCCGCAGCGGCAGCTCCACGTCGAAGGCCTCGCGGATGCGCGACGCCAGCCGCGTGGCCATGAGCGAGTGGCCACCCATCTCGAAGAAGTGGTCCTCCACGCCCATGCGCTCCACGCCCAACAGCTGCGCGAAGAGGGCCGCGAGCAACTCCTCCGTCGGCGTGCGCGGGGCCACGAAGGTGCGCGTGCGCGACACCTCGCCCGTCGGCGCGGGCAGGGCCTTGCGGTCAATCTTGCCGGCGGGCGTCAGCGGCAGCGCTTCCAGCACCACGAAGGCCGAAGGCACCATGTACTCCGGCACCTCGGTCTTCAGGTGGCGGCGCAGCTCCACCGCGTCCAGCGTGCCCGCGGCCTGGGGCACGACGTACGCCACCAGGCGCTTGTCGCCCGGCGCGTCCTCGCGCACCACCACCGCCGCCTCACGCACCTCCGCGTGGTGCAGCAGCACGGACTCGACCTCCCCCAGCTCGATGCGGAAGCCGCGCACCTTCACCTGGGAGTCGATGCGGCCCAGGTACTCGAGCTCGGCCAGGGACGTCCACCGCACGCGGTCACCCGTGCGGTACAGCCGGGCACCCGGCTCCTGGCTGAACGGGTTCGGGATGAACCGCTCCGCCGTCAGGTCCGGCCGGCCCTGGTAGCCACGCGCCAGGCCCGCGCCCGCCACGTACAGCTCGCCCGGGACGCCCGTCGGCTGGGGCCGGAGCGCGTCATCCAGCACGTACACCTGCACGTTCGCCCACGGCTTGCCGATGGTGAGCCGCTCCGGGTTCGCGCCGTTCTCGGTCAGCGTCGCGCAGACCGTGGCCTCCGTGGGGCCGTAGGCGTTGATCATCAAGCGCCCTTCGCCCCACTTGCGCGCCAGCTCCACGCTCAGCGCCTCGCCGGCGGAGATGACGGTGCGCAGGCCCTCCAGCCCTTCCGTGCCCAGCTGCGCGAGCACCGACGGCGTCAGGGTGACAGCGGTGATGTGCTGCTGCTGGAGCAGCGTGCGCAGCGGCTCATCCGGCAGCAGCCGGTCGCGCGGCGCGAGCACCAGCGTGGCCCCGGCGACGAGCGTGCCGAACACCTCGCACACGCTGGCGTCGAAGCTGGACGCCGCGTACTGCAGCACGCGGCTGCCCGGCGCGTAGCGGTGCGCGCGGCCCGCCTGGATGGCGGTGTTCACCAGGCCCTGGTGCTGGAGCAGCGTGCCCTTGGGACGGCCCGTGGAGCCGGACGTGTAGATGACGTACGCCAGGTTGGCGGAGGTCATGTTCACGGACGGCGCCGTGGTGGGCAGTGCCTGGAGCACGTCCCGCACGTCATCCAGGTGCAGCCCGACACGGTCTTCCGCGTGCAGGCCCGGCATGGGCTCGCCGCGCGTCACGAGCACCGTGGCGCCGCTGTCCTCCAGCATGTAGTCGAGCCGGTCGATGGGGTACGCCGGGTCGAGCGGTACGAACGCGCCGCCGGCCTTGAGCACGCCCAGCATGCCGACCACCAGATCCAGCGAGCGGTCCAGGCAGAGCGCCACGCGCACTTCCGGCGCGACGCCCAGGGTGCGCAGGTGGTGCGCCAGCTGGTTCGCCTTCGCGTCCAGCTGCGCGAACGTGAGCGACGTGTCCTCGTAGACGAGCGCCACGGCGTCCGGCGTGGCGCGGGCATGCGCCTGGATGAACGACTGGATGCACGCCTCGCGCGGGAACTCCACGCGGGTGTCGTTCCACACCACCAGCGCCTGCCGCGCCTCGTCCTCCGTCATCAGGGGCAGCGCCATCACGCGCTGGTCCATGTCCGTGGCGATGCCTTCCAGCATCATCACCAGGTGCTGCACCAGCCGTTCGGCGGTGGCGCGGGAGTACAGGTCGGAGTTGTACGCGAGCCGGCCCAGGAAGCCCTCGGACGCGTCCGCCAGCGACAGGGACATGTCGAACTTCGCCGTGCGCGCTTCGGCCTCGAACGTCTTCAGCGTGAGGCCGGCCACGGACACCTGACCGGACAGATCCTCCGCCTGGAGCACGAACATGGCCTGGAAGAGCGGCGAGCGGCTGGTGTCGCGCACCGGGTGCAGTTCCTCCACCAGCTTCTCGAACGGGACCTCCTGGTGGACGTGCGCGGACAGCACCGTGTCACGCACCTGGGTCAGCACGTCGCGGAAGGACGGGTTGCCCTCCAGCTTCGCGCGCAGCACCAGCGTGTTGACGAAGAAGCCGATGATGCCCTCCGTCGACGAGTGCCCGCGGCCCGCGGCCGGAGAACCCACGCTGATGTCGTCCTGGCCCGCGTGGCGCGCCAGGAGCACCTGCCACGCCGCCAGCAGGAACATGAACGGCGTCACGCCCTTCTCGCGGCACAGCGCCTTGATCCGCTGCGACAACGGATGCGGCACCTTCACCGCCACGCCGCCGCCCGAGTACGTCATCACCGCCGGGCGCGGGAAGTCCGTGGGCAGCTCCAGCGCGGAGGGCGCGCCGGACAGCTGCTGCCGCCAGTACTCCACGTGCTTGCCCATCACGTCGCTGCGCAGCCAGTCGCGCTGCCAGCCCGCGTAGTCCGCGTACTGCACCGGCAGCTCCGGCAGCGGCGACGGCTTGTCCTCGCGGAAGGCCGCGTAGAGCGCGGCGATCTCCCGGACGAGCAGGCTCATGGACCAGCCGTCCGTGATGATGTGGTGCAGCGACAGGAGCAGCACGTGCTCCGTCTGCGACATGCGCAGGATGAGGGCGCGCATGAGCGGCCCCGTGGCCAGCTTGAAGCCGCGGTTGGTCTCCGCGTCGGCCAGACGCTTCGCCTCGGCCTCGCGCTCCGCGTCCGGCAGGCTGCTCAGGTCCACGACGTTGAGCGACGCAGGCGTGGGCGCGTGGATGCGCTGCACGGGCTGATCGCCTTCCGCGTGGAACGTGGTGCGCAGCGATTCGTGGCGGCGCACCAGCTCCGTGAAGGTCCGCTCCAGCACCCCCACGTCCAGCTCACCCTCCAGACGGACGGGCAGCACGATGTTGTAGAACGCGCTGTCCGGCTCCATCTGGTCCAGGAACCACAACCGCTGCTGGGCAAGACCCAGCGGCAGCGAGCCCTCGCGCGACAGCGGCACGATGGGCGGAGCCTGGAGTCCCTGCTCCGAACGCACGGACTGATCCACGCGCTGGGCCAGGTCCGCGATGGTGGGCGCCTCGAAGAGCGCGCGCAACGGCAGCTCCACGCCGAACGCCTCGCGGATGCGCGAAGCGACCTGCGTGGCCAGCAGCGAGTGCCCGCCCAGGTCGAAGAAGTTGTCGCGCACCCCTACCCGCTTCACGTCCAGGATCTCCGTCCAGACCGTGGCGAGCATCTCCTCCGTCGGCGTGCGCGGCGCGGCGAACTCCGCCTCGCTGCGCTCCGTGCGGGCGTCGGACGGCGCGGGCAGCGCCTTGCGGTCCACCTTGCCCGCAGGCGTCATCGGCAGCGACTCCAGCACCACGAAGGCGGACGGCACCATGTACTCCGGCACCTCGCCCTTCAGGTGACGCCGCAGCTCCGCCACGTCCAGCTCCGTGTCCTCCTGCGCGACGACGTAGGCCACCAGGCGCTTGTCACCCGGCACGTCCTCGCGCACCACCACCGCCGCCTCACGGATGTCCGTGTGGTGCAGCAGCACGGACTCGACTTCGCCCAGCTCGATGCGGAAGCCACGCACCTTCACCTGGAAGTCGATGCGGCCCAGGTACTCCAGCTCGCCCGTCGCCAGCCAGCGCACGCGGTCACCCGTGCGGTACAGCCGCGCGCCCGCGTCCGTGCTGAACGGATGCGGCACGAACTTCTCCGCCGTCAGGTCCGGCCGGCCCTGGTAGCCGCGCGCCAGCGCCACGCCGCCGATGTACAGCTCACCGCCCACGCCCACCGGCACTGGACGCTGTGCCGCGTCCAGCACGTACACCTGCGCGTTCGCCCACGGCTTTCCGATGGTGATCCGCTCCGGGTTCACGCCGCCTTCGGTCAGCGTCGCGCAGACCGTGGCCTCCGTGGGGCCGTAGGCGTTGATCATGAGGCGCCCCGCGCCCCACTTGCGCGCCAGCTCCACGCTCAGCGCTTCACCGGCGGACACCACGCTGCGCAGACCCTCCAGCCCTTCCGTGCTCAGCTGCGCGAGCACCGACGGGGTCAGCGTGGCGGTGGTGATGCCCTGCTCCTTCAGCAGCGTGCGCAGCGGCTCGTCCGGCATCAGCCGGTCGCGCGGCGCGAGCACCAGCGTGGCGCCCGCGGCCAGGGTGCTGAAGATCTCCCAGACGCTGGCATCGAAGCTGGACGCCGCGTACTGCAACACGCGGCTGCCCGGCCCCACCCGCTTCGCCGCGGCGGCGCGCAGGGCCGTGTTCACCAGGCCCTGGTGCTGGAGCAGCGTGCCCTTGGGACGGCCCGTGGAGCCGGACGTGTAGATGACGTACGCCAGGTTGTGGGCGGACACGCCCGTGCGCGGCGCCTCTTCCGGCATCCGCTCGATGGCGTCCACGTCCATGTCCAGCTGGATGGTCAGGCGGCCGTCGGTGGGCAGCGAGTCCATCAGCGACTCCTGCGTCACCAGCACCGGCGCGCCAGAGTCCGACAGCATGTAGTCGAGCCGCTCCACCGGGTACGACGGATCCAACGGGATGAAGGCGCCGCCGGCCTTGAGGATGCCGAGCATGCCCACCACGAGCTCCAGCGAGCGCTCCAGGCAGAGCGCCACGCGCACCTCGCGTCCGACGTACCGGCGGCGCAGGTGGTGCGCCAGCTGGTTCGCCTTCACGTCCAGCTCCGCGTACGTGAGCGACTGGTCCTCGTACACGAGGGCCACCGCGTCCGGCGTGGCCTCCGCGTGCGCTTCGATGAGCGAGTGGATGGTCGCCTCGCCCGGCAACTCCGCGCGGATGCTGTTCCAGCCCACCAGCACCTGGTGCCGCTCCTCGGCGGACAGCAGGGGCAGCTCACCCACTGGCGCCTCGGGCTTCGTCACGATGCCCGTCAGCAACACGTGCAGGCGCGCCATCATCCGCTCCGCGGTCGCACGGGCGAACAGGTCGGAGTTGTACTCCAGGCGGCCCACGAAGCCGTCCGCCGCGTCCAGCATGGACAGGGCCAGGTCGAACTTCGCGGTGCGCGCTTCCGCCTCGTAGGCGCTCAGCGTGAGGCCCGGCACGGACAGCTTCGCCGCCAGCTCCTGGTGCAGCACGAACCACACCTGGAAGAGCGGCGAGCGGCTGGTGTCGCGCACCGGCTGCAGCTCTTCCACCAGCTTCTCGAACGGCACTTCCTGGTGCGCGTGCGCGCCCAGCACCGACTCCCGCACCCGCGCGAGCACCTGGCGGAAAGAGGGGTCCCCTTCCAGCCGCGTGCGCAGCACGAGCGTGTTGATGAAGAAGCCGATGAGGCCTTCGGTCTCCATGCGGCCACGGCCGGCCACGGGCGAGCCCACCGTGACGTCGTCCTGGCCCGCGTGGCGCGCCAGCAGCACCTGCCACGCGGTGAGCAGCAGCATGTACGGCGTGACGCCTTCCTTCAGCGCCAGGGCGCGCAGGGCATCCGACAGCTCGCGCGGCAGCGTGAAGGGCAGCGTCTCACCGCGGTACGTCTGCACCGCCGGGCGCGGGAAGTCCGTGGGCAATTCCAGTGCGGAGGGCGCGCCGGTCAGCTGCTGCTTCCAGTAACCGACCTGCTTCTTCAGCACGTCGCCCTGGAGCCAGCCACGCTGCCAGCCCGAGTAGTCCGCGTACTGCACCGGCAGCTCCGGCAACGGCGACGGCTTGCCCTGACGGAAGGCCTCGTAGAGCGCGGCGACTTCACGCACCAGCACGCCGCGCGACCAGCCGTCGGACACGATGTGGTGCACCGTGAGCAGCAGCATGTGGCGCACGTCCGAGATGCGCACCAGCGTGGCGCGCATCAGCGGGCCCGTGGCCAGGTTGAAGGGCTTGCCCGCGTCCTCGTCCGCCAGACGCTGCGCCTTCGCCTCGCGCTCCGCCTCCGGCAGGTGCGTGAGGTCCACGAGCGGCAGCGGCATGGCGGCCGCCGGGTGGACGACCTGCACCGGGTTGCCACCCTCCGCGCGGAAGGTGGTGCGCAGCACTTCATGCCGGCGCACCAGCTCCGTGAAGGCCTGCTCCAGCGGGGCCACTTCCAGCGCGCCGTCCAGCATCACCGGCGCGGCGATGTTGTAGAACGCGCTGTCCGGCTCCAGCTGATCCAGGAACCACAGGCGCTGCTGCGCGAACGACAGCGGCAGCGTGTTCTCGCGAGACAGCGGCAGGATGGCCGGTGCCTCCAGGCCGAAGCCCTGGCGGACCGCCTCATCCACGCGAGCGGAGAGCGTCTCCACCGTGGTCGCCTCGAAGAGCGCGCGCAGGGGCAGCTCCACGCGGAACGCGCTCCGGATGCGGGAGATCATCTGCGTCGCCAGCAGCGAGTGGCCGCCGAGCGCGAAGAAGTCGTCCTTCGCCCCCACGCGCTCCACGCCCAGCAGCTTGGACCACAGGCCCGCGATGAGCTCCTCGGTGGGAGTGCGCGGGGCCACGTGGGCGCGGCCGGCTTCGGACTCCTGCTCCGGCGCGGGCAGCGCGCGGCGGTCCACCTTGCCGTTGGACGTGAGCGGCAGCGCGCCCAGCATGACGAAGGCGGACGGCACCATGTAGTCCGGCAGCCGCGACTTCAGGCCCTGGCGCAACGCCCCGGCCTCCAGCGTGTGGCCGGGCACCGCGACGACGTAGGCCACCAGGCGCTTGTCTCCCGGCACATCCTCACGCGCCAGCACGACGACTTCCGCCACGCCGGGCAGGCCGCTCATCGCGGCTTCAATCTCCGGCAGTTCGATGCGGAAGCCGCGCACCTTCACCTGGAAGTCGACGCGGCCCAGGAACTCCAGCGCGCCGTCCGGCAGGTAGCGCACGCGGTCGCCCGTGCGGTACACGCGCGCGCCCGGCTCCGGGTGGAACGGATCCGCCAGGAAGCGCTCCATCGTGAGGCCCGGCTGTCCCAGGTAGCCCCGGGCCACGCCCGCGCCGCCGATGAACAGCTCGCCGGGCACGCCCACGGGGACGGGCTGCAGCGCCGCGTCCAGCACGTACATCCGCGCGTTGGGCAGCGGACGGCCCAGCGGCACGGAGGCCGTGGCGGCAAGCGCAGTGCCCCGCTCCACCTTCCACGTCAGCACGCCGACCGTGGTCTCGGTGGGACCGTAGTGGTTGAAGACTTCGAGCCCGGGCACGAGTGCGTGCACGCGCGCAACGAGCGCCGGATCAGACGCTTCACCGCCCAGCACCAGCCGCTTGCGAGGCAGGACGCGCTCGGGCGACGGCGACGACAGGAGCGCCGTCAGGTGCGAGGGGACGATCTTCAAGCAGTCCACCGCGTGGCGCTCGAAGTAGTCGCCCAGCGCGGCCGGGTCGGAGGCGCGGTCGCGCGAGATGAGGTGCAGCGTGCCGCCGCCGCTCAGCGTCGGGAAGACGGCGGTGTGGCCCAGGTCCGCGGCCAGCGTGGACACCGACGCGAAGCTCGCCGCCGGGGGCAGCTCCAGCCGGACCGTCACGCCCTCTACGTAGTGGTTGAGCTGACGGTGCTCGATGGCCACGCCCTTGGGCCGGCCCGTGGAGCCGGACGTGAAGATGACGTAGGCCAGGGAGCTCGCGTCACCCAACCGCTTCGGGTCGTCCTCACGCTCGCGAGAGAGCAGCCCGGCGTCGGAGTCCAGGCACACGTGTCCCCTGGAGGCGTCCGCCACGTGCTCGGCGAGCGAGGCCTGGGTGACCACGAGCGAAGCCGCCGCGTCCTCCAGCACCGTGCGCAGGCGCTCCGGCGGGTGCGACGGATCCAGCGGCACGTACGCGCCACCGGCCTTGAGGATGCCCATCATGCCGACGATGGCGTCCGGGGTGCGCTCGGTGAGCAGGCCCACGCGAGCATCCGGGCCCACGCCGCGCGCGCGCAGCCAGTGCGCGAGCTGGTTGGCCCTGCGATTCAGCTCCCCGTAGGTGAGCTGGCCGTCGTCGCAGACCACCGCCACGGCGTCCGGCGTGCGGGCCGCGTGGACGGAGAAGCGCTCATGGACGAAGGTGTCACCCGCGGGCTGCGCGCCCGTGGCGTTCCAATCCACCAGCAGCTTCTGGCGCTCCGCATCCGGCAGCAGCCGCGCGTGCTCGTGACGCGCGTGTGGGTTGGCGGCCATCGCTTCGAGGGCGCGGAAGTAGTAGCCCGCCAGCGCCTCCGTCTGGTCCGCGTCGCGCTGCGTGCCGTTGGTGCGCAGCACGAGCATCAGCGCGCCGGTGTCCGGGCGCTGGAGGAACAGCGTGCTCAGCGGAAGCTCCATCCACGCGGTGGACGGCGTCTCCTCCAGCAGGCGCACGCCTTCGAGCTGCGACAGGCCTCCGGCCACGTGGAAGTGGACGAAGTTGAAGATGGTCTCGAACAGCCGCTGGCCACCCAGCTGCTGCTGCAACCGGCCCATGGGGTAGCGGCGGTGCGGCCAGATGTCGCCGTCCGCCTTCGAGACCTGGCGCACCAGGTCCAGCCACGAGCCGTCCGCCAGCGTCACCGGGAACGGGATGCTGTTGAGGAACAGGCCCACCATGCGCTCACTGTCGGCCGTCTCCGGACGGCCGTTGGAGACCACGCCCGTCACCACCGAGCGCTGTCCCTCCATCAGCGCGCGCACGCGCAGGTGCGCCGCCAGCAGCACGGTCTTCAGCGGCACGTTGACCGCCTGTGCCACGCGCTGCAGTCCTTCCTGGAGCGCGGCGGGCACGTCCACCTGCCGCATGCTCAGCACCGGCTCCTGGCCCGCGGGCAGCGGCGCGCGAGGAGCAGGACGGTCCACTTCCGCGAGGCGCGACTTCCAGAACTGCTCGCCCTCGCCGGAGGTGAGCGACTGGTGCTCCAGCGCGACGAACTGACGGTAGGTGACGGCCAGCGGCGCCGCCTCCGGGGCCGGCGTGCCGCGCAGCAGGTTCACGTAGCCGCGGAACAGCTCCGACAACAGCGTCGCGAGGCTCCAACCATCCAGGATGGCGTGGTGGAAGATGAGCGAGAACTGGAGCGTCTTCTCCGTGCGCCGGTAGATCGCGAAGCGCAGCAGCGGCGCGCGGTTCCAGTCGAACGGACGGCAGCGGTCCGCTTCCACGAGCCTGCGCAACAGCGCGTCCTGCTCCGCGGCGGGCACGTGGCGCACGTCGTGGAGCTCCAGCGGCACCTGGGCCTCGCGGTGCACGAACTGCAACGGCTGCTCGTAACCGGTGAGGTCGAACGACGTGCGCAGGATGGCGTGGCGGCGAGCCAGCTCGGCCAGCAACTGGCGCATCTTCGCCTCATCGAGCGCCATCTCCAGGTGGTAGCTGGTGGCGTCGTGGTACATGCCGGACGCCTGGTCCAGCTCGCTCTGGAAGAGCATGCCGGCCTGGAGCACGGCCACCGGATACGCATCCTCCACATCCGCGGGGAGGCGCGCGCGGTCCGCTTCGGACAGCAGGCTGAAGGGCTCCGAGCCAGGGACGGCCTGCGCCGCGGCCTTCGACGGGGCCGCGTGCACCAGGTTCCCCAGCGCGCGGATGGTGGGCTGACGCAGCAGCTCCACCATGGGCAGATCCAACCCGCGCTCGCGAAGCTTCGCGATGAGCTGGATGCTGCGGATGGAGTCACCGCCCAGGTCGTAGAAGCTGTCGTCGATACCGACGCGCTCCACGCCCAGCACCTCCGCCCAGACCTCGCACAGCGCGGTCTCCTCCATGGTGCGAGGCGCGGCGTACGCGGTGGACATCTGAGGACGCTCGCTGCCGGGCACGGGCAGCGCGCGGCGGTCCACCTTGCCGTTGGGCGTGAGCGGCAGCGCGTCCAGCGCCATCAGCGCCGTGGGCACCATGTACGCGGGCAGCTTGTCGTGCAGGAACGCACGCATCGTGTCCACGCCCAGCGGCTCCGCGCCCTCTTCCGTGACGACGTAGGCCACCAGGGCCTTCTCGCCCGCGACCTCCTGCACGGCGACGGTGACGTCGAGCACGGACGCGTGTCCGCGCAGCGCCGTTTCAATCTCGCCCGGCTCGATGCGGAAGCCGCGCACCTTCACCTGCTGGTCGATGCGGCCCAGGAACTCCAGGGCGCCGTCCGCGCGGAAGCGGACCTGGTCCCCGGTGCGGTACAGCCGCGCGCCCGGCACGGTGCTGAACGGATCCGGAATGAACTTCTCCGCCGTCAGCTCCGGCTGGTTCAGGTAGCCGTGCGCCAGGCCGTCGCCGCCCGCGAACAACTCGCCAGGGGCGCCCAGGGGCACGGGCTGCAGGGACGCGTTGAGGACATGCACGCGCGTGCCGTTGATGGGACGGCCGATGGGCACGGAGATGCCCAGCGCGCCCGCGTTCTCCACCGGGTAGCACGCGGTGAACGTCGTGTTCTCCGTGGGGCCGTAGCCGTTGATGACGCGGCAGCCGGGCAGCTGCTCCATCACGCGCAGCACGTGCGCGGGGGACAGCACGTCACCACCCGCCAGCAGCTGGCGCACGGGACGCAGGCCGTCCAGGTTGCCATCCACCATCTGGTGGAACAGACCGGCGGTGAGCCACAGGGTGCTCACGCCCTCGCGGTTGATGACCTCCCCCAGTTCGTCGAGGGTGGGCGCGCGCGGCGGGAACACGGCGAGCTTCGCGCCGTTGAGCATCGCGCCCCACAGCTCGAAGGTGGACGCGTCGAACGCGAGCGGCGCCAGCTGGAGGAACACGTCCTTCGACGACAGGCTCACCCACTCCGGACCGCACACCAGGCGCACCACGGCGCGGTGGGGCACGGACACGCCCTTGGGGCGACCCGTGGAGCCGGAGGTGTAGAGGACGTACAGCTCGTCCTCGCCGCTCGGCGCGGTGTCGAGGTTGGCGTCCGAACGCTTCGCGAGCGCGGCAGCGTCGTCATCCAGGCAGATCACCTGGAGCCACTGCGCGGGCAGCTCGTCCGCGATCGCGGAGACGCTGACGAGCGCGGACAGGCCCGCGTCCTCGATGAGCATCGAGAGGCGTTCGGTGGGGAAGCTGGGGTCGAGCGGCACGTACGCGCCGCCCGCCTTGGCGATGCCCAGCACCGCCACGACGAGGTCCAGCGAACGCTCCAGGGACACACCCACGCGCTTGCCGGGCCTGACGCCCAGGGCGCGCAGGTGGTGCGCGAGCTGGTTGGCGCGCGCGTTGAGCTGGCCGGCGGTGAGCGTCCCGCCCTCGAAGCTGACGGCGACCGCGTCCGGGGTGCGGGCGGCCTGCGCCTCGAAGACGCGCGACACGGGCTGGCCGTGCGGGTACGTCCGCGGGCGGTCGTTCCACGCGGCGAGCGTGTTGCGCTCATCCGGCGTGAGCAGCGGCAGCGTGCCGATGCGGAGCTCGGGGTCGTCCACGACGGCGCGCAGCAGCGACTCGAAGTGGGCGAACAGGCGCTCCACCGACGCGCGATCGAGCACGTCCGTGTTGTGCTCCACCGTGACGGTGAGCCCGCCCTGCCACGGGAACACGACGACGAGCAGGTCCCACTTCGCGGTCCCGTTCGTCTCCGCGTCCAGGAGGCTCAGCTCCAGGCCGGGGAGCTGGAGCGGCGGCAGCGGCGCGTTCTCCAGCACGAACTTCACGTTGAAGAGCTGGCCACCCGGCTCGCGCGGCGGCTTGAGCGCCTGCACCAGCGTGCCGAAGGGCAGGTCCTGGTGCTCGTAGGCGTCCAGGGTCCCCTTGCGCACGCGGTCCAGCAGCGAGCGGAAGGACAGGTCGCCCGACACCTGCGTGCGCAGGACAAGCTGGTTGGTGAAGAAGCCGACCAGGGACTCCAGCTCCTCGCGGGCGCGGTTCGCGATGTCCGTGCCCACGACGATGTCGTCCTGGCCGGTGCGGCGGTGCAGGAGCGCGTCGAACGCGGCGAGCAGCACCATGAACAGCGTAGCGCCCTCCCCTCGCCCCAGCGCTTCGATGCGGGACGTGAGGTCCGGGGACAGGTGGAAGCGGCGGCTGTCACCGTGGAAGCGGTCGCCCGCGGGACGCGGCGCGTCCGTGCGCAGCGCGATGCGGGGCGCTCCGGCGAGCTGCTTCTTCCACCAGGAGATCTGCTGCTCCAGCACGTCGCCGCTCAGCCACTGGCGGTGCCAGAGGGTGTAGTCCGCGTACTGCACGGGCAGCGCGGGCAGCGGCGAGGGCTCTCCGCGCGAGAACGAGGTGTAGAGCGCCTGGAGCTCGTTCATGAACACGCCCACGGCCCAGCCATCCACCACGATGTGGTGCATGGCGAGGCACAGCACGTGCTCGCGCGCGCTCAGCTTCAGGAGCTGGGCGCGCAGGAGCGGGCCCTGAACCAGGTCGAACGGCCGGGCGGCCTCCGCGTTCAGGTGCTTCCGGGCCTCGGCCTCCGCCTGGTCGGCGGGCAGCGAGGACAGGTCCACCACGGGCAGCACGAACGGCTTCGCCGGCAGGATGACCTGCACGGGCGCGCCGGACGCGTCCTGATGGAAGACGGTGCGCAGCGCATCGTGGCGCCGGACGATCTCCTCCAGGCCGCGGCGGAGCACGTCGACGTCCAGGTCGCCAGTCAAACGCGCCGCGCTGGGCACGTTGTAGATGGGCGTGCCCGGCGTGAGCTGCTCGAAGAGCCAGAGGCGCTCCTGATCGAACGACAGCGGCAGCGAGCCCTCACGCGACGCGGGCTTGAGCGGCGGCGTCTTGAACTTCCGCTCGGCGCCGGTGGCCTCGTCCACGCGGGCGGCCAGGGCGGCCACCGCCGGAGACTCGAAGAGCGCGCGCAGGGGCAGCTCCACCTGGAACTCGCCGCGCAGACGCGACACCAACTGCGTGGCCATCAGTGAGTGGCCGCCCAGTTCGAAGAACGAATCCTCCGCGCCCACGCGTTCCACGGTGAGCACGCGCGCGAAGAGGGCCGCCACGCGCGTTTCCGTCGACGTGCGCGGGGCCACGTAGGCATCCGGACGCGTGAGCGCACCCGTGGGGGCGGGCAGGGCCTTGCGGTCCACCTTGCCAGCGGGCGTCATCGGCAGTGCGTCCAGCACCACGAACGCCGACGGCACCATGTACTCCGGCACGCCGTCCTTCAGGTGCTTGCGCAGCGAGGCCGCGTCCACCGTCCGCTCCGGCTGCGGAACGACGTAGCCGACGAGCCGCTTGTCGCCCGGGACGTCCTCGCGCACCACGACCGCCGCCTCACGCACGTCCGAGTGGCGCAGCAGCACGGCCTCGATTTCACCCAGTTCGATGCGGAAGCCACGCACCTTCACCTGGTGGTCGATGCGGCCCAGGTATTCGAGCTCGCCCTCGGCCAGCCAGCGCACGCGGTCGCCGGTGCGGTACAGCCGCGCGCCGGGCTCCTGGCTGAACGGGTTGGGGACGAACCTCTCCGCCGTCATGTCCGGCCGGCCCTGGTAGCCGCGCGCCAGGCCTTCACCCGCGACGTACAGCTCGCCCGCGACACCCACGGGCACCGGATGGTGCAGGGCATCCAGCACGTACACCTGCACGTTCGCCAGCGGCTTGCCGATGGTCAGGCGCTCCGCCCGGACACCGCCGTGCGTAAGGGTCGCGCAGACCGTGGTCTCGGTGGGGCCGTACGCGTTGATCAGCGTCCTCCCCTGCCCCCACTTGCGAGCCATCTCCACGCTCAGCGCCTCACCGGCGGAGACGATGGTGGACAGCCCGTCCAGTCCGTCCGTGCTCAACTGCGCGAGCACCGACGGCGTCAGCGTCACGGTGGTGATGCGCTGCGACTTCAGCAGCGTGCGCAGCGGCTCATCCGGCAGCAGGCGGTCGCGAGGCGCGAGCACCAGCGTGGCCCCGGACACGAGCGTGCTGAACACCTCCCACACGCTGGCGTCGAAGCTGGACGCCGCGTACTGCAACGCGCGGCGGCCCGTACCCAGGCCCTTCGCCGCGGCGGCCTGCCGGGCGGTGTTGTTGAGGCCCCGGTGCGGCAGGAGCGTGCCCTTGGGGCGGCCCGTGGAGCCGGACGTGTAGATGACGTACGCCAGGGTGTCGGCGTTGGCGCTGGAGGCCGGAGCGGTCTCCGGCAGCGTCCGGAGGTGCGTCGCCTCCACGTCCATGCGCACGACGCGCAGGCCGTCGGAGGGCAGCTGCTGGCTCAGCGATTCCTGCGTCACCAGCACGGGCGCGCCGCTGTCCTCCAGCATGAAGGACAGGCGCTCACGCGGGTAGGACGGATCCAACGGCACGAAGGCGCCACCGGCCTTCTGGATGCCGAGCATCGCCACCGCCAGCTCCAGCGAACGCTCCACGCAGAGCGCCACGCGCACCTCGGGCCCGACGCCCAGCGTGCGCAGGTGGTGCGCCAGCTGGTTCGCCCGCGCGTCCAGCTGCGCGTACGTCAGCGAGGCATCCTCGAACACCAGCGCCTGCGAGTCCGGCGCGCGACGCACCTGGGCCTCGAAGAGCACCGGGAACGTCACGTCACCCGTGACGTCGCCGCGAGTGTCGTTCCACGCCACCAGCACCTGGTGACGCTCCTGCTCACCCATCAGCGCGAGCTGGGACAGCTTCGCCATGGGCCGCACCGCCACGGACTCCAGCAGCACCCGCAGGTGCTCCGTCATCCGCCGCGCCGTCGCCGCCGCGAACAGGTCCGTGTTGTACTCCAGCGTTCCTTCCAGCCCGCCCGCCGTCTCCGTCAGCGACAGCGTCAGGTCGAACTTCGCGGACTTCGCGTCAACTTCGTACGGCGACAGCTCCACGCCCGACAACTTCAGGTGCGGCAGCACGTCCTGCTGCAACGCGAACATCACCTGGAACAGCGGCGCGTGGCTCAGGCTGCGCTGCGGCTGGAGTTCTTCCACCAGCTTCTCGAACGGCACGTCCTGGTGCGCGTACGCGCCCAGCGTCGTCTCACGCACCTGCTTCAGCACCTGCTGGAAGCTCGGGTTGCCCGCCAGCTTCGTGCGCAGCACCAGCGTGTTGACGAAGAAGCCGATGAGGCCCTCCGTCTCCGCCTGCGTGCGGCCCGCGATGGGCGAGCCCACCGAGATGTCGTCCTGCCCGCTGTAGCGAGACAGCAGCACCTGGAACGCCGCCAGGAGCAGCTGGTACGGCGTGACGCCTTCCTGCTTCGCCAGCGCGTTCAGCGAGCGGCTCAGGTCCACGCCCAGCTTCACCGGCACCGTCGCGCCGCGGTACGTCTGCACCGCGGGACGCGCGAAGTCCGTGGGCAGCTCCAGCACCGCCGGCGCTCCGGACAGCTGCTGCTTCCAGTAGCCGACCTGCTTCTCCAGCACCCCGCCCAGCAGCCACTCCCGCTGCCATTGCGCGAAGTCCGCGTACTGCACCGCCAGCTCCGGCAGCGGCGACTTCTGGTTGAGGACCTGGGCCTCGTAGAGCGCGGCGACCTCACGCACGAGCACGCCCATGGACCAGCCGTCGGAGACGATGTGGTGCATCGTCACCAGCAGCACGTGCTTCGCTTCTCCCAGCTTCAGCAGCTTCGCGCGGAAGAGCGGACCCGTGCCCAGATCGAACGGGCGCGCGGCTTCTTCCTCCGCCAGCCGCCGCGCTTCCGTGTCCTGTGCACCGGAGACATCCACCACCGGCAGCTCGAAGACCTTCGCCGGGTGGATGACCTGCACCGCCTGACCGTTCTCATCGCGGAAGGTCGTGCGCAGCGACTCATGCCGGCGGACGATCTCTTCCAGGGCCCGCCGCATGGCTTCCACATGCAGCGCGCCCTCCAGCTTCACACCGCCCGCCACGTTGTAGAAGGCGCTGCCCTGCTCCAACTGGTCCAGGAACCACAGACGCTGCTGCGCGAACGACAGCGACTCCGTGGCGCTCCGGGGCCGAGGCGTGATCGCCGGGGCCTTGGACGCATCACGGCCTGACACGGCCGTATCCACGAACGCCGCGAGCGAAGCCACCGTGCTCAGCTCGAAGAGCGAACGCAGCGGGACCTCGGCGCCGAAGGCCGTGCGCAGCCGGGAGACCAGCTGCATCGCCAGCAGCGAGTGTCCGCCCAGCTCGAAGAACGAGTCCTCCGCGCCCACGCGCTCCACGCGCAGCAGCTGCGCGAAGATCGTCGCGACCTGCTCTTCCGTCGCAGTGCGCGGAGCCACGTACTGACCCTGCGCCACCTGGGCCTCCGGAACCGGCAGCGACTTGCGGTCCACCTTCCCGTTCGGATTCAGAGGCAGTGCGCTCAACACCACGAACGCCGACGGCACCATGTACTCCGGCAGCCGCGCCTTCAGACCCTTGCGCAGCTCCGCCACGTCCAGAGACGCACCCGCCACGTACGCCACCAGGCGCCTGTCGCCCGGCACGTCCTCGCGCACCATCACCACGGACTCGCGCACGCCGGGCTGCGTGGACAGCACCGACTCCACTTCGCCCAGTTCGATGCGGAAGCCACGCACCTTCACCTGGAAGTCGATGCGGCCCAGGTACTCCAGCTCGCCATTCGGCAACCAGCGGATGCGGTCGCCCGTGCGGTACATCCGCGCGCCGGGCTCCTGGCTGAAGGGATTGGGGATGTACCTCTCCGCCGTCAGAGCAGGCTTCGCCAGGTAGCCTCGCGAGAGGCCCGCACCAGCGATGTACAACTCGCCCGGCACGCCCTGCGGTACCGGACGCAGCCACGCATCCAGCACGTACCCCCGCGAGCCCGTCAGGAGACGGCCAACGGTCGGCTCCCGCGCCGCGCCTTTCTCCACTCGCAAGTACGTCGAATACGTCGTGTCTTCCGTCGGGCCGTAGAAGTTGTAGACGGCCTCCACGTTCTTCAGCCCGTACACCGCCTGCGCCAGCCGGTTCAGCAACGGCTCACCGGCGAGGTTCACCGTGCGCACCGTCTCCGGAACGCCTTGGCTGCGCAGCAACTCCGCCATCGCGGAGGGCACGGTGTTCACCAGCGTCACCCGGCTCGCGTCCTTCATCGTCGGGAGCGCCAGCGCGTTCTCCGCGACGATGACGGAACCACCGATGCTCAGCGGCGCGAAGACTTCAAACACTGAGATGTCGAAGTTCAGCGACGTCGACGCCAACATGCCCGACAGCTGTTGCGGCGTGAAGAACGTCGTCGCCCAGTGCAGGAAGGCCACCACGCTGCGCTGCTCGATGGCCACGCCCTTCGGACGGCCCGTCGAACCCGACGTGTACAGCACGTACGCCAGATTCCTCACGCCCGTGCGCGCATCGACGCGCGAAGCAGGGTTCTTGGAGATGTTCTCCCAATCGGTATCCAGGAACACGTTGCGCGCCGAGTGCGCAGGGAGCACGCCCAGCAACTTCTGCTGCGTCAGCACCACCGTCGCCTGCGCGTCCTCCAACATCCAGCCCAGGCGATCCTGCGGGTACGCCGGATCCAACGGCACGTAGGCGCCGCCTGCCTTCAGCACGCCCAGCAGCGCCACCACCATCCGTGCGGAGCGCTCCAGGCTCACGCCCACCAGCATGTCCGGGCCCACGCCCATGCCACGCAGGTGATGCGCCAGCTGGTTCGACTGCGCCTCCAGCTGCGCGTACGTCAGCACCTCGCCATCGAAGTAGACGGCCGCCGCATCCGGCGTGCGGGCAACCTGCGCCTCGAAGAGCGCCTGCATCGTCCCGGTCACCGGAGCCGGCAGGTCCGTCCCCGACACGTCCAGCAGCAGCGACTGCTTCTCCTGCGCGCCCATCAGCGACAGGTCGAACACCTTCGCCATGGGCCGCACCGCCACGGACTCCAGCAGCACCCGCAGGTGCTCCGTCATCCGCCGCGCCGTCGCCGCCGTGAACAGGTCCGAGTTGTACTCGAGCGTCCCTTCCAGTCCGCCCGCGGTCTCCGTGAGGAAGAGCGTCAGGTCGAACTTCGCCGTCTTCGACTCCACTTCGTACGGCGACAGCTCCATGCCCGACAGCTTCAGGTGCGGCAGCACGTCCTGCTGCAACGCGAACATCACCTGGAACAGCGGTGCGTGGCTCAGGCTGCGCTGCGGCTGGAGTTCTTCCACCAGCTTCTCGAACGGCACGTCCTGGTGCGCGTACGCGCCCAGCGTCGTCTCGCGCACCTGCTTCAGGAGCTGCTGGAAGCTCGGGTTGCCTGAAAGCTTCGTGCGCAACACCAGCGTGTTGACGAAGAAGCCGATGAGGCCCTCCGTCTCCGCCTGCGTGCGGCCCGCGATGGGCGAGCCCACCGAGATGTCGTCCTGGCCCGTGTACCGCGCCAACAGCACCTGGAATGCCGCCAGCAGCAACTGGTACGGCGTGACGCCTTCCTGCTTCGCCAGCGCATTCAGCGAGCGGCTCAAGTCCGCGCCCAGCTTCACCGGCACCGTCGCGCCGCGGTACGTCTGCACCGCCGGACGCGCGAAGTCCGTCTGCAACTCCAACATCGCCGGAGCCCCGGCCAGCTGCTGCTTCCAGTAGCCGACCTGCTTCTCCAGCGCTCCACCCAGCAGCCACTCCCGCTGCCACTGCGCGAAGTCCGCGTACTGCACCGCCAGCTCCGGCAGCGGCATGGCGCGGCCCTGCGAGTGCGCCTCGTAGAGCGCGGCCATCTCGCGCACGAGGACGCCCAGCGACCAGCCGTCGGAGACGATGTGGTGCATCGACACCAGCAGCACGTGCTTCGCTTCGCCCAGCTTCAGCAACTGAGCCCGGAAGAGCGGACCCGTGCCCAGATCGAACGGACGCACGGCCTCTTCGTTCACCCGGCGCTGAATCTCTGCCTCACCCGCGACCGACAGGTCCACCACGGGCAGGTCCATCCGGCCCGCCGCGTGGATGATCTGCACCGCCTGACCGTTGTCCTCACGGAACGTCGTGCGCAGCGACTCGTGCCGCGCGACGATCTCCTGGAGCGTCAGCCGCAGGGCTTCAACGTCCAGCGCGCCATCCAGACGCACCGCGCCCGGCACGTTGTAGAGCGCGCTCCCCTGCTCCAACCGGTCCAGGAACCACAGGCGCTGCTGCGCGAACGACAGCGGCAGCACGCCCTCTCGCGACACCCGCTTCAGCGGCGGCAGGTTCCCGGCCTCCGCCTGCTGCTTCTTCCCGTCGACGAACGACGCGAGCGAGGCCACCGAGTTCAGCTCGAAGAGCGAACGCAGCGGGACCTCGACGCCCAAGGCCGTGCGCAGCCGGGAGGACAGCTGCATCGCCAGCAGCGAGTGTCCGCCCAGCTCGAAGAACGAATCCTCCGCGCCCACGCGCTCCACGCGCAGCAACTGCGCGAAGAGCGTGGCCACCTGCTCCTCCGTCGCCGTGCGCGGCGCCACGTACTGGCTCCGCGACTGGGCCTCCGGCACCGGCAGCGCCTTGCGGTCCACCTTCCCGTTGGGCGTCAGCGGCAGCGCGTTCATCACCACGAACGCCGACGGCACCATGTACTCCGGCAGCCGCGACTTCAGTCCCTTGCGCAGCTCCGCCACGTCCAGAGACGCGCCCGCCACGTACGCCACAAGGCGCTTGTCGCCCGGCACGTCCTCACGCACCACCACCACCGACTCACGCACGCCGGGCTGCGACGCGAGCGCCGACTCCACCTCGCCCAGTTCGATGCGGAAGCCACGCACCTTCACCTGGAAGTCGATGCGGCCCATGTACTCCAGCTCGCCCGTTGCCAGCCAACGCACCCGGTCGCCCGTGCGGTACATCCGCGCGCCCGCGTCGGTGCTGAACGGGTTCGGCACGAAACGCTCCGCCGTCAGCGAAGGCTTCGCCAGGTAGCCGCGCGCGAGGCCCGCGCCCGCGATGTACAGCTCGCCCGGCACGCCCTGCGGCACTGGACGCAGCCACGCGTCCAGCACGTACGCCCGCGAGCCCGTCAGCGGACGGCCAATCGTCGGCTCACGCGCGGCACCCTTCTCCACCCGCGAGTACGTCGAATACGTCGTGTCTTCCGTCGGGCCGTAGAGGTTGTAGACGCCCTCGACGTTCTTCAGTCCGTACAGCGGCTGCGCCAGCCGGTTCAGCAGCGGCTCGCCCGCGAGGTTCACCGTGCGCACCGACTCCGGCACGCCCTGGCTGCGCAGCAACTCCGCCATCGCGGAGGGCACCGTGTTCACCAGCGTCACGCGGCCCGCGTCCTTCAGCGTCGGCAACGCCAGCGCGTTCTCCGCGACGATGGCGGCACCACCGCAGATCAACGGCGCGAAGACTTCGAACACCGACAGGTCGAAGTTCAGCGACGTCGCCGCCAGCACACCCGCCAGCTGCTGCGAAGTGAAAGCCGCCGTCGCCCAGTGCAGGAAGGCCACCACGCTGCGCTGCTCGATGGCCACGCCCTTCGGACGGCCCGTGGAGCCCGACGTGTACAGCACGTACGCCAGGTTCCCCACGCCCGTGCTCGTCGCGACAGGCGTGGTCGGCTGCCGCGCGATCACGGCCCAATCCGTGTCCACGCAGACGGCCTTCGCGGAGTGCTCAGGCAGCACGCCCAGCAGCTTCTGCTGCGTCAGCAGCACCGTCGCCTGCGCGTCCTCCAGCATCCAGCCCAGACGATCCTGCGGGTACGCCGGATCCAGCGGCACGTACGCGCCGCCCGCCTTCAGCACGCCCAGCAGAGCCACCACCATCCGTGCGGAGCGCTCCAGGCTCACGCCCACCAGCATGTCCGGGCCCACGCCCATGCCACGCAGGTGGTGCGCCAGCTGATTCGCCTGCGCATCCAGCTGCGCGTACGTCAGCACCTCACCATCGAAGTGGACCGCGGGCGCATCCGGCGTGCGCGCGACCTGCGCCTCGAACAGGGCCTGCATCGTCCCGCGCACCGGGACCGACAGGTCCGTCCCCGACACGTCCCTCAGCAGCGTCTGCTTCTCCTGCGCTCCCATCAGCGACAGGTCGGACAGCTTCGCGCCCGGATCCGTGAGCAGCGACTCCAGCAGCACCCGCAGGTGCTCCATCATCCGCCGCGCCGTCGCCGCAGCGAACAGGTCCGTGTTGTACTCAAGCGTCCCGTCCAGCCCGCCCGCCGTCTCCGTCAGGTAGAGCGTCAGGTCGAACTTCGCCGTCTTCGACTCCACGTCGTACGGCGACAGCTCCACGCCCGGCAGACGGAAGTGCGGCAGCACGTCCTGCTGCAACACGAACATCACCTGGAACAGCGGCGCGTGGCTGAGGCTGCGCTGCGGCTGGAGTTCCTCCACCAGCTTCTCGAACGGCACGTCCTGGTGCGCGTACGCACCCAGCGTCGTCTGCTTCACCTGGGCCAGCAGTGCGCGGAAGGACGGATTGCCCTCCAGCTTCGTGCGCAGCACCAGCGTGTTGACGAAGAAGCCGATGAGGCCCTCCGTCTCCGCACGCGTGCGGCCCGTGATGGGCGAACCCACCGAGATGTCGTCCTGCCCCGAGTAGCGCCCCAGCAGCACCTGGAACGCCGTCAGCAGCAGCATGTACGGCGTGACGCCTTCCTTCTTCGCCAGCGCGCCCAGCGCCTTGCTCAGCTCCGCTCCCAGCTTCACCGGCACCGTCGCGCCGCGGTACGTCTGCGCCGCCGGACGTGCGAAGTCCGTGGGCAACTCCAGCACGGCGGGCGCTCCGGACAGCCGCTGCTTCCAGTAGCCGACCTGCTTCTCCAACACGCCGCCCAGCAGCCACTCGCGCTGCCACTGCGCGAAGTCCGCGTACTGCACCTTCAGCGCCGGCAGCGGAGAACCCCGCCCGCCACGGAACGCGTCGTAGAGCGCGGCGACCTCACGCACGAGCACGCCCATGGACCAGCCGTCGGAGACGATGTGGTGCATCGTCACCAGCAACACGTGCTTCGCTTCACCCAGCTTGAGCAACCGCGCGCGCACCAGCGGACCCGTGCCCAGGTCGAACGAGCGCACGGCCTCTTCATCCACGCACCGCCGCGCCTCCGCCTCGCGCGACGCCTCCGGGAAGCCCGTCAGGTCCACCACCGGCAGCTCGAACGGCTTCGCCGGGTGGATGATCTGCACCGCCTCGCCGTTCTCCTCGCGGAACGTCGTGCGCAGCGACTCGTGCCGGCGGACGATCTCCTCCAGGCCCCGGCGCATCGCCTCCGCGTCCAGCGCGCCGTCCAGCCGCACCGCGCCCGGGATGCTGTAGAGCGCGCTGCCCTGCTCCAGCCGGTCCAGGAACCACAGGCGCTGCTGCGCGAACGACAGCGGCTGCGTGGCGCCACGCGGCCGGGGCGCGAGCACCGCCGCCTTCGGCTCCTGCTTCGACGCCGTGATGCGCTTCGCCAGATCCACCAGGCTCGGACCCTGGAGCAGCAGCTCCATGGGCAGCGCGATCCCCAGCCCCTTCTCCACCGCGTGCGCCAGCTCCACCGCGCTCAGCGAATCCAGGCCGTAGCGCGTGATGGGCTCACGCACATCCACCGTCTTCGCTGGCATCTTCAGCTGCTCCGCCACGCGCTCCACCAGCCACGTCAGCGTGCCCCGCGCGGCCTCCGGCACATCCTCGCGCACCGGCGCCGCGGCGGGCTCCGAGGCCTCGGCGGCATCCGACTCCTCCGCCTCCTCGAACCCCGGCTCGCGCCACACCAGCACCGTGCGCAGCTCGTCCGCGAGGAACTGCGCCTTGCTCGCGTGCCGCTGGATCTTCCCGCTGGAGGTCTTCGGGATGCTGCCGGGCTCGATCAGCGCCACGGCGTGCACCTGCACCTCGTGCCGCTCGGCGACGCGCTGGCGGATCTCCTTCACCGCCGCCTCCGCCATGTCCACCTGCTTGCGCAGGTTGCCCGCCTTGCGCAGGTCGATCTCCTGCACCACCACCAGGCGCTCCTCGCCCGCCACCTCCAGCGACACCGCCGCGACGCTGCCAGCGCGCAGCGCGGGGTGGCTCTCCTCCACCGTCTGCTCGATGTCCTGCGGGTAGTGGTTGCGGCCCCGGATGATGATCAGGTCCTTGGCACGGCCGGTGACGTACAGCTCGCCGTCCCGCATGAAGCCCAGGTCGCCGGTGCGCAGGAACGGGCCTTCGTCCGTGCCCTTCACTCGCGCGTGGAACGCCTCCGCCGTCGCCTCCGGCTTGTTCCAGTAGCCCAGCGCCACGCTGGGGCCGCGCACCCAGATTTCACCCACGCCGCCGGGCGCGCACGCCTCGCGCGTCTGGGGATCCACGATGGCCACGGGGTGTCCCGGCCGCTCATCGCCGCAGCCCACCAGGACGCGCGCCTCCGGCTTCGCCGCGTCCACCAGCACCGCCCGGCGCTGCTCCAACGCCGGAGCATCCAGCGCGCAGCGCACCGGCGGCGCCTCCACGCGCCCGCCCGACACCAGCAGCGTCGCCTCCGCCAGGCCGTAGCACGGGAAGAAGAACTCACGCTTGAAGCCGTGCGGCCCGAAGGCCTGCTCGAAGCGATCCAGCGTCGCCGGACGGATGGGCTCCGCGCCGGTGAACGCCACCCGCCACGAGCTCAGGTCCAACGACTGACGCTCCTCCGCCGGGATGCGCCGGATGCACAGGTCGAACGCGAAGTTCGGCCCGCCGCTGATGGTGGCCTTGTAGCGGGTGATGGCCTCCAGCCACACGCGCGGGTTCTTGAGCATCGTCATCGGCGACATCAGCGCCGCGTGGAACGTCGCGTACAGCGGCGTGAGGATGCCGCCGATGAGCCCCATGTCGTGGTACGGCGGCAGCCAGATGACGGCCGAGCTGCTGGGGCCCAACTCGAACGCGTCGGTGATCAGCGCCAGGTTGTGAGCCAGGTTGCCGTGGCTCAGCATCACGCCCTTGGGCGAGCCCGTGGATCCCGACGTGTACTGGAGGAACGCCAGCGTCGACGCGTCCACCGCCGGCGGCGTCCACTCCAATTCCCCACCGGCCGGAATCTCGTCCGTCCCCACCCAGTGCAGCGAGCGCAGGTCCGGCGCCTGCTCGAAGACGAACTCCGTCATGGACAGGATGCCGGACGTGGTGAGCACCACCGTCGCGTTCGCGTCCTGGATGATCGCGCGCAGGCGCGGCAGCGTCCGCTCCAGCCGCATCGGATCCGGCGGATACGCCGGCACCGCGATGAGCCCCGCGTAGAGGCACCCGAAGAACCCCGCCACGTACTCCAGCCCGGGCGGGTACAGCAGCATCACGCGCTCGCCCGGCTTCGCCACCTTCCGCAGCGCCACCGCGATCCGCCGCGCCCGCGCATCCAGCCCCGCGTAGCTCAGCGATCCGTCTTCCTGCCCCGCGTCGTCCAGGAACGTGTACAGCGGCTGATCGGGCCGTGATTCAGCCCGGCTCCGCAAGATTTCGACGAGAGTGGAATGCGAGGGCGTCAGCTCAGGGGAACGCGGCAAGGAAGAACCCATGTGGAAAGCCGGAGATCACCGCAAAGGTTTCAGTGGGCCGACTTCCTGTGCGACGCACACGCACGATGTGCGTGACACAGGCGCCCTTGCAATGTGTCCGGGGGAGCAGAACTGGATACGAGAATACCACTAGGAATGGGTTCTACTGAACTTGAACAAATTGCTCGAATCGCTCACATTCGCTCGTCAGCCCTGCTTCCTGGTCTTCAGCACTCACTCCGCCCTCCCTTGACTCCGCGAGTTCCCTTCTTCGAACCGCCGTGAATCGAGTGCGGGTGCGGGGACTCCCTGATCGCACACCATGACTGCTCCCCTGTATCGCCTCGCGGACGCCACTCTCGTTGAACCGCTCGTCCAGGACTTCCAGGCCTGGTGGATGACGGTGGCGCCCATGCCCGCGAGCCTGCATCTGCAGGCCTATCTGCTGCCGCTGCTGAAGGCCTACCTGCAGACGCCGGACTTCCACGCGAAGGCAGCGAAGGATCCGGAGCTGAGCGGCAGCTCCTTCGTGGGCATCGCGCCGGAGCGCGCGGAAGAGGTGCGCGCGCTCATGCAGCGGATGACCACCGCGCAGGAGGACAACATCAAGCTGGCGGAGGCGTTCGACGAGTTCCAGACGCAGCTGCTGGCGGAGGCCAAGGGCCAGTCCCTGGAGCCGCTGTATTCGCGGCTGCCGGACGTGCTCAAGGGCAAGGTGGAGCTGGTCTACGACTACGTGAACCGCCCGTCGATGCGCGTGCACGAAGGCCTGCTGTACCGCGGCCCTCACCACAAGACGGAGCTCCAGTCGATGCGGCTCCGCCGGCTGAAGGCGGACGCGGAGCGCGACTCGCTGCTCACCACGCCGCGCCTGATGGAGGCGGGGCAGCTGGACTGGAAGGTGCCCTTCCACGACGAGCGCCTGGACAAGCTCTTCAGCCTGGACGTGGAGCCCAAGCCGCTGGAGTGGATCCGCGACCTGCTGGGCGACGCGGTGAAGTCCGACGCGGACCTGATGCCCCTGCTCACGGAGGCGACGCAGACCCTTCCCGAGACCTGGAGCGGGCCGGGGGTGCGCATCCGCTACGTGGGCCACGCGTGCGTGCTGGTGGAGTGGAAGGGCACGTCCATCCTCATCGACGCGGTGGTGCCGGTGCGGCCGGAGAAGATGGGCCCGCTGGAGCGCATGTCCTTCGCGGACCTGCCCCGCCGCATCGACTACGTGGTCATCACCCACAGCCACCCGGACCACCTGGACATCGAAACGCTGCTGCGCCTGCGCCACCGCATCGGCACGCTGATGGTGCCGCGCGCCAGCGGCGCCCTGGCGGGGGACTACTCGCCGCGGCTGTTGGGCAAGGCGCTCGGCTTCAAGAACGTGCTGGAGCCCTACTTCTACGAATCCCTGCCCATCCCGGACGGCGAGATCATCGCCGCGCCGTTCATGGGCGAGCACGGCGACGTGGCCCACGCCAAGTCCGCGTGGATCATCCGCACCGGCGAGGATCGCCTGTTCTTCGCCGCCGACTCCATGTGCGTGGACGAGACGACGTACCGCGACCTGCGCAGCACGGTGGGCGATCTGCACACGGTCTTCATGAACACGGAGATCGTCGGCGCGCCGCACACGTGGATGCTGGAGGGCTTCTTCCCCAAGAAGCGCGACCGCAAGCTGGAGAAGAACCGCCGGTGCCGCGGCAGCAACTCCGCCGAAGGCCTGCGCCTCCTGGAGCTCGTGGGCGCGAAGCGGATCTTCAATTACGCCATGGGCCTGGAGCCCTGGATGGAGCACATCATCGGGCCCGCCGCCACGCCGGAGACGCCCCGCATGAAGGAGTCGGATCTGCTGCTCACCACCGCTCGCGAGCGCGGCCTCCAGGCCGAACGACTCGAGGGCGCGCGGCAGGTCCACCTCAAGGGCTGATTCGCACGCGGGCGCAGGGCGGCCTGGCCGCCCTCCCCTCGTACGTTGGGCTCGACGGGACGAGCCCAACCGGTATGCTCCGGAACATGAGGAATCCCCGGAAAGAAACCCTCACGTTCATCGCGGTGGCGCTCGCGGTGAGCTGGACGATGGCCGTGGCGTTCATCGCGGGCGGCGAGAAGTCCGTGTGGCTGATGCGCTGGATGATGTGCGTTCCGGGCATCGTGGGCCTCGCGTGCTCGTGGTTCTTCCGGCGCGAGCCCCCTTCCGCGGTGGGCTTCTCCTTCCCCGGCTGGAAGTGGTGGTTCCTGGGGCTGGCGCTGCCGCTGGCGTACGGCGCCGTCATCGCGCCGCTGGCCTACGCGATCCGGTTCGCGACCGGGGACGCGTCCTTCATCCATTTCCAGCCGGAGCTGCTCAAGGGTCCGTTCGGGGTGACGGGCGTGGCGACGGTGCCGGTGATGATCCTCCTGTTCTGGGCGCTGACGGTGACGTGGTGGCTGGCCGCCGCCTCCGTGCGCTGGCGCTGGGTGGAGAAGCTGGGCGCGAAGCTGCCCGAGCGTTGGCGCTGGCTGCGCTACGGCCTGGTCGCGCTGGTGTGGGGGCCCGTCGTGGGCTTCGGCGTCCCCAGCGAGCTGGGTGAGGAGGTGGGCTGGCGCGGGACGCTGGTGCGCTGGTGGATGCACCGGCCGGCGCTGGCCGCGGCCATCACCATGCCGGTGTGGGCCGCGTTCCACCTGCCCCTCATCTTCTCCTCCACGCAGCGCGGGCACGTGGGGCAGAACGTGACGTTCCTCCTGTCCATCGCCGTGGCCGCGGTGGTGTTCGCGCAGCTCTACATGGCGTCGCGCTCCATCTGGCCGCCCGCCCTCTTCCACATCAGCTGGAACATCATCAACCCGCTGCTCTTCGGCAGCGTCTACAACGGCCGGCCGGGACTCTTCGGCGGTCAGGTCTGGGTCTTCAACGGCGAGGGCGTCTTCGGGCTCCTGCTCCACGGGCTGGTGGCCGTGTGGCTCTTCCGCCATTGGAAGCGGAGCGCCCGGACCACGGAAAGCGCGGTATTGCCGGAGTCCTCCGCGACGCCTGCCTGAGGCCTTGCGGCCCGGCGAGCGCAGGCTTTTCCGCATGTGACATCCCGGGCGGGCAACAGTTACTCTCCCGCGCGAGATGACCCCTGCCGTCCGGGCCGACATGGAAGCACGTGCCGACCGCGCCCTGCGCCGGGGCGAGCTGGCGGAGGCGTTCGAGCTCTTCGAGCACCTCCTGGCCGCCTTTCCGCGCGAAGAGAGCCTGGCCGCCAGGCTGGCCCAGCTGCGCGACAGCCTCCAGCCCGAGGAGCTGCAGCACCTGAAGAACCGCGTGCGCGAACCCCAGCGCCTCCCGCTGGGCCCGCCGTCGCCCATGCAGGAGGGCGAGCGACTCTTCACGTTGGGTGACTATGTGGGCGCCGCCGCCGCGTACCGCCGGGCACTTCAGGAGCGCCCCGGCAACGAACTGGTGCTGGAGCGGCTGGAGGAGCTGTACCGGATGGCCCGCGAGATGCCCGTGCAGTCCCCCACGGACCGGGCCCTTCCGCCACAGAAGGAGGATCGCCTCCAGGCCCTCCTGGACCGGCTGGCCTCCCGGCGTCGCCTCAAGCGCGACTGAGGGGCCGCCCCCGCGTCCCGGCGAGCGCGGATCCGACGCAACCGCTGATTCGCGCGTTGCACCCCCCTGGGGTGGCACCTACAATCGGCACCGACGTTGCTGTCATAGTGCCGCCCGTTCCTACTGACACCCGCGTCCGACTTCCTACGATCCTATGGCTCGACCTCTTCGACTCGGCGTCCTCACCGGCGGTGGCGACTGCCCGGGACTCAATGCGCTCATCCGTGGCCTCGTCCGTCGAGGCGTGCACGAGTTCGGCCACTCGTTCGTCGGCATCGAGAATGGCTACATGGGCCTGGTGGAGCCGGAGCTCGTCCGCCCGCTCGGTGTGGAGGACACGCGCGGCATCCTGCCCAAGGGCGGCACCATCCTCGGCACGTCCAACAAGGCGAACCCGTTCTCCTACCCGGTGCGTGAGGATGATGCCTGGGTGGATCGGGACGTGTCGGATTCGGTCCTGCGCCGCTGCGAGGAGTTGCGGCTGGACGGACTGGTCGCGATTGGCGGGGACGGCACGCTGTCCATCGCGCACCAGCTGGCGGAGAAGGGGCTGAAGGTCGTCGGGTGTCCGAAGACCATCGACAATGACTTGTCCGGCACGGACCAGACGTTCGGGTTCGACACCGCGCGGCTCATCGTCACGGAGGCGCTGGACCGGCTGCACTCCACCGCGGAGGCGCATGACCGCGTGATGGTGGTGGAGATCATGGGCCGCCACGCGGGCTTCCTCACGCTGGAGAGCGGCATCGCTGGCGGCGCGGACCTCATCCTCATCCCGGAGATTCCGTACCGCGTGGAGTCCATGCTGGAGACGCTGAAGCGGCGGGCCACGCGGCGGCGCAGCTTCTCCATCATCGCCATCTCCGAAGGCGCGTATCCGGAGGGTGGCGCGCTGTCCGTGCTGGCGGAGGCCGCGGACATCCCGGGGCGGGGCGTGGTGCGGCTGGGCGGCTCCGGCAAGGTGTGCGCGGATCTGCTGGCGAGCCACATCGCGGCGGAGATCCGCGTCACCGTGCTGGGCCACCTGCAGCGCGGCGGCAGCCCGAGCGCGGCGGACCGGGTGCTGGCCACGCGCTACGGATGCAAGGTGCTGGACCTGGTGCGGGACAACCAGTGGGGGCACATGGTGGCGCTTCGGAACAACGAAGTCGTTCCCGTGCCGCTGAGTGAGTCTCGCAAGGAGCGACGCGTGGACGTCCAGGGAGACCTGGTGCGGTTCGCGCGGAGCATGGGCATCGGGTTCGGGGACTGAGGGGAGAGCGCGCACCGCACGCCATGACGCTCGTCGGCCGCCATATCGGTCGCTATCGCATCCTGGAGGAGCTGGGCTCCGGGGGCATGAGCGTCGTGTACAAGGGCCTGGACACGGCCCTTGACCGCGAGGTCGCGGTGAAGGTGCTGCACCCGCACCTGGCCGGCAAGGACGAGTCGCGCCGCCGCCTGGCGCGCGAGGCCCGCGCGGTGGCGAAGCTGCACCACCCCAACATCCTGGAGGTGTTCGACTTCTCCTCGGCGGAGGCGCACGACGCCTTCATCGTCACCGAGTACATCCGGGGCCGGACGCTCAAGACGTACCTGGATGAAGGCCCGCTGGAGCCGCCGGAGCTGGCGGCGATGATCATCCACGAGCTGGCGGCGGCGCTGGCGCACGCGCACGAAGCGGGCGTCATCCACCGCGACCTGAAGCCTGAGAACGTCATGGTGCGCGAGGACGGGGTCCTCAAGCTCATGGACTTCGGCATCGCGCGGCTGCTGGACATCGAGGACCGGATGACGGTGACGGGCGCGCTGGTGGGTTCGCCCGCGCACATGTCGCCGGAGATCATCGAGGGCCTGGAGGCCGGGCCGGAGGCGGACGTCTTCAGCCTGGGGATCATGTTCTACGCGCTGATGACGGGCCGCCTGCCCTTCACCGCGTCGAACACCACGGCGACGCTCAAGCGCATCCTGGACGGGGCGTATGAAGACCCTCGCCGCCGCGTGCCCGCGCTGTCGGATGAACTGGCGGAGATCTGCGCGACGTGCCTCCAGCGCGACCCCGCGCGGCGCTACCCGAACGCGGGGAAGCTGCGCGACGCGCTGGCGGATGCGCTCGCGGGGCTGGGCTTCTCCCGCGTGGGCGAGGAGCTGATTTCGTTCTTCGCGGATCCGCCGTCGTACCAGCGGCTCGCGCGCCAGCGCATCGTCGCGGCGCTGCTGGAGCGTGGGGAGCGGCAGCTGGCGGAGAAGCGGACGCCGCGCGCACTGGCGTGTCTCAACCACGTGCTCGCGCTGGACGCGACGAATGAACGGGCGCTGGGGTTGCTCAAGGGCATCCAGCGTCAGCAGCGGCGGCGCACGTGGCGCAGGCGCGGCATCCGCGCGGGCATCGCGGCGGGCGTGGCGCTCGCGTTGGGGTTGGGCGGCTGGCAGCTGATCCGGATGAACGCGAGCGCGCCCGAGACGCCGAAGGTGCAGACGACGGATCCGCGCACCGAGGGCTCGAAGGCCTCGGGTTCCCAGCCCACGGCTGGCGGAACGACGGGCGCCTCCACGGGCACGCAAGGCACGGGCGCGGTCCAAGGCTCGCAGGGCACGGGCGGCACGGCGGGTTCGCCCGATCGCACGGGCACCCCTCAGGGCACGCAGGCCACGGGCTCGCGACCCAACGGTGCGCAGGGCTCGGGTGGCACGGGCACGCCTGGCCGGGATACCGACCTCAACCCTCGCGTCCCCTCCCCTCCAGATCGCACGTCCTCGCGCCCCACGGTGGTCGCCAGCCTCGACCCGCAGGACGACTCCAAGCCCGCGCGCAACGGCAAGCTCCCCGTGTCCATCCTCGTGCGCCCCTACGGCTCCATCCGCGTGGACGGCGGCCCCGCGGGCACGAAGCAGCTCGCGCAGCACGACGTGCAGCTGTCCCCTGGCGAGCACACCGTCATCGTCTCCTGCGACTACTGCGAGGACGCCACGGAGACCATCGACGTGAAGCCGGACCGCGAGAACGTCTTCCGCCTGCGCGCCTTGCTGAAGGCCTCGCAGCTGGCCATGGACTACCAGCCGCCGGACGCCACCGTGCGCGTGGGCGACGTGGAGCGCGCCGCGAACGACAGCCTCCAGCACCCCTTCGACATCCGCTCCCCCCGAGGCCCCGCCAGCTTCCAGCACCGCGTGGAGGTGGAGATCTCCTCCCCCGGATACAAGACCGAGAAGCGCGTCGTCCTGCTGGAGCCCGGCAAGCCCACCACCCTGCGCGGGAGCCTGGCGCCCGAATGAGCCGAGGCCCGCTGCTTCTCGTCGTCCTCCTGCTGGCCGCCCTGCTCGGCCCCGCGTCCGCGCGCGCCCAGGCGCCCATGGGCGCGGATCCGGAGGTCGCCGCGCTGCGCTCGTCGTTCGAATACGGCAAGTACGCGGAGGTGCTGGAGCGCGCCGGTCAGCGCATCGACCGGGGCGACCTGCCGGAGGAGGACCTGGTGGAGCTGCACAAGCTCGCGGGCCTGTCCGCCTTCAACCTCAACAAGACGGACGACGCCGAGCGCCACCTGCGCGCCGTGCTCCGGTTGGATCCCGACTTCAGCCTGGACCCCTTCGTCGTCCCGCCCCCGGCCGTCGCCTACTTCGAGGACCTCAAGAACCAGATGTCCGGCGAGCGCGATTTCCTTCGGCAGGAGCAGCGCCTGCGCCTGGAGCGAGAGAAGACCGAACAGGAGCGCCGGGAACAGGAGCGCGTCGCCCTGGAGACGCAGCGCCGCCGCGCGGAGGAGCTGGCCCGTCAGGTCACCGTGCGCACCGTGGAGAAGCACAACTTCCTGGTCAACTTCGTCCCCTTCGGAGCCGGCCAGTTCCAACAGGGCCGCAACGGCATGGGCATCGCCTTCGCCGCGACGGAAGGCGTGCTGGCCATCACCAGCATCATCGCGTTCTTCGCGTACGATTCGCTCTTCGAGGAGCGGCTCATCAACCTGGACAACGTGCTGGACGAGGACGGCCGCGCGTCCATTCCGGTGCGCTACATCCCCACGGACCGCGCCCGGCAGGCGGACACCTGGCAGCTGCTCAAGCTCGCGTCCGCCACCGGCTTCTACACCGTCTACACCCTGGGCGTGGTGGACGCCGTCTACCACCACGAGGACCAGGTGGTGAGCAGCACCACCGTCGAGTCCCGCCCCGAACCGAAGCCCTCTCCTACCGTCTCCCAGGCCGCGCCGCCGCGCGTGCGGCTGTACTCCACCAAGGGTGGGCTGGGCGCCGGCTTCTCTCTCACGTTCTAGCCCCGAACCCCAAAGTCCGCCCATGGCCAGCCTCACCGTTCGCACCCCCGATGGAAAGGTCCGCACGGTCTCCCTGCTCAAGCGCATCACCAGCCTGGGGCGGGGATCCGACAACGACGTGCCACTGGAGGACGCCAGCGTCCCCTCCAACGCCCTGCACGTCACCTTCGACGGCTCCCGCTACGAAGTCGGCAGCCTGGGCGCCACCTTCCACGTCAACGGCAAGCGGCGCGACAATCACGCGCTCGCCACCGGTGACGTGGTCAAGGTTGGCGGCACCGAGCTGACCTTCTCCCGCGAGGACGCCCCCCGCGAGCCCGTGCGCCGCGAGGTGCCCGAGCGGGAGGTGTCCCTCCTCCCCTCCGCCGCCACGGCCTCGTCTGATTCGCACACGGCGGAGCTACCCGGCGTGGTGGGCCGCGAGCTGGTGCTGCTCAAGCGGCTCACCGCGTTCAGCGAGCGGCTCTTCGGCAGCTACGACGTGGACCGCATCCTGGAGAGCCTGCTGGACGAGGCCATCGAGGTCACCCGCGCCGACAAGGGCTTCCTCATCCTGATGGAGAGCGGCGAGCCGCGCGTGAAGGCCGCGCGCAACGTGGCCCGGGAGAACATCGAGGACGCGGTGGAGAAGCTGTCCGACTCCATCATCGCCAAGGTGGTGAAGGACCAGAAGGCCATCATCGTCGCGGACGCGCTGGACGCGCCGGAGTTCAAGGCCAGCGAGTCCGTGGTGAACCTCAAGGTCCACTCCGTCATGTGCGTGCCGGTGATGCACAAGGGCGACCTGTTCGGCGTGCTCTACGTGGGCAACGATCGACTGGTGAACCGCTTCGAGCCCAAGAGCATGGACATGCTCACCGTGTTCGCGGCGCAGGCGTCCCTGCTCTTGCAGAACGCGCTGCTCGTGAACGACCTCAAGCTCGACAACACGGAGCTGCGCCGCAAGCTGGAGGACCAGCGCTACGGCGACATCGTGGGCGCGTGCCAGGGCATGCGGGACGTGTACAAGCGCATCGACAAGATCGCGCCCACGGACATCTCCGTGCTGATTACGGGAGAGACGGGCACGGGCAAGGAGCTCATCGCCCGGGAGGTCCACCGCCGCTCGCCGCGCACCAAGGGTCCGTTCATCACGGTGAACTGCGGCGCCATCCCGGAGAACCTGCTGGAGAGCGAGCTGTTCGGCCACGCCAAGGGCGCCTTCACCGGCGCGGTGGCCACGCGGCCCGGCAAGTTCCAGGCAGCCATCGGCGGCACGCTCTTCCTGGACGAGATCGGCGAGATGCCGCTCCAGCTCCAGGTGAAGCTGCTGCGCGCGCTCCAGGACAAGATTGTCTACAAGGTCGGTGAGAACCGCGGCGAGCCGGTGGACATCCGCGTGGTGGCCGCGACGAACAAGATTCTTGAAGACGAGGTGAAGCGGAACACGTTCCGCGAGGACCTCTACTACCGGCTCAACGTCGTCACCGTGAAGCTGCCGCCCCTGCGCGAGCGCGGCGAGGACGTCATCGTCCTGGGCCGCTTCTTCCTCCAGAAGTACGCGCGCGAGTTCAACTCCAAGGCGCGCGGCTTCACGCCCGCGGCCGCCGTGTCGATGAAGAAGTACGGCTGGCCGGGCAACATCCGGGAGCTGGAGAACCGCCTGAAGAAGGCGGTGGTGCTGGCGGACAAGCCGCTGCTCGGCGCGGACGACCTGGACCTCAAGCCGGAGAACCTGGAGCCCATCATGCCGCTGCTCCAGGCGAAGGAAGAGTTCCAGAAGCGTTACATCAACGAGGTCCTGGCCCGGAACAACGGCAACCGCACCAAGACGGCCAAGGACCTGGGGGTGGATCCCCGCACCATCTTCCGCCACCTGGAGAAACTGGAGGCGGAGAAGACGGGCGGTCCGCTTCCTCCCGAGGAGAACGAGGAACTGCTATAGCGTTCCTCCAAGCCACGCCATGCACCGTCACGCGACGCGACAGTCCCGGGGCATCCTCCAGCCGTTGGTGACGGCCCTGGGGCTCGCGGCGCTCGCGACGGGCTCCGGGTGCCTCATCCCCCAGGACGTGGCGCTGCTGGAGAGCCTGCCCGAGTTCAGGAACCGCCCGCCCCGCATCGTGGAGGAGCAGGTGGAGCCCTCCGAGCGCATCCTGCGCGCCTTCGGCGTGGGCAGCTGCACCCAGGACTTCAACGTGGTGGTGGAGGACCTGGACGTCGACGACCGCATCACCGTGGAGTGGTACGTGGACTACAACCCGTCCAACCCCACGGGCTACTACCGGCAGATCGTCCTCGCCAACACCGGCCAGCCCCGCCGTGACGACCGCGGCACGCTGCGCATGGACCTGCGCTCGGCCAACAACCCGCTGGCCCCGCCGGGCATCCACCTGATCGAGGCGTTCGTCACCGACCGGCACCTCACCAACCGCCAGCCGGATCCTCCGGACGAAGTCATCCTCGCGGACGGCGGCGTGGTGAAGAACCCGGGCTTCGTCACCTCGTACGCGTGGGTGGTGAACACCGTGGCGGGGGACTGCCAGTGAGGCGCGCGCTCCGGGCCCTGGCGCTGGCGCTCGGGCTGACCGGGGCCGGGTGCGGCTTCCTGGATGACGAGCCGCCCCCGGAGCAGCTGGTGTGCCGCTCCGACGCGGAGTGCGCCGCCGGCCAGGTGTGCTTCGTGGATGGCTGCGGCAACCCCGGCGGCGACATCGTCGTGGAGGTGCAGCCCCATCCCAAGGCGGGCCTGCTCGCGCAGGACTTCCCGGTGGACCGGCTGCGGGCGGAGCAGAACCTGGAGCTCTTCAGCCCCGTGCGCCTGACGGGCACCGTCACGAGCGGCACCACCGCCACGGAGGACGGTGGCACGGCGCCCGTCCCCTACCGCGCCCCCATCCACCTGCTGGCCACGGGCGACAGCCGCCTCATCCCGGGCGTGGCACGGCGCTATGAGACGACGCTCACCCCGGACGACGGCGCGTGGGTGCTGCCCGTGGGCAGTGGCCAGTACACCGTGACGCTCACGCCGGTGGACCCGTCCCTGCCGCCGCTGTCGCGCGACGCCTTCGTGGACCCTTCCTCGGGCGGCATGGTGGCCTTCGACCTGCCCACCGCGTCGCGCGTGGTGACGGTGACGGGGACGCTGATGCTCCAGGGTTCGAAGCGGGTGGACGCGGACATGGAGGTACAGGTGCTGGATGAGTCCCTGCGCCCGCTGTCCCAACGCGCCCGCGTGGCCCGCGACACGGGCGCGTTCCAGTTGGTGCTGGGCGCGGATGACGCAAGACGCGCCACGGTGCTCGTGCGCGCGACGCCCGTGAACGCCGGGGATCTGGTGCCCTGGAAGACCTTCGTGGTGGATCCGTCCACCATCCTCCCCATCCCGCTGGAGCTGGGCGACCCCGGCGCGGCCGTGACGGTGGAGGGCCGCGTGCTGGAGATGAACGGCCAGACGCCCATGGCTGGCGCGCGCGTGTCGCTCCAGGGCCGCGTGGCCGGCGGCGGCACCTTCAAGGGCGTGCCGGTGCTGACGGACGCGCAGGGGCGCTACCAGCTCACGTCCCTGCCCGGCGTCGCGGAGTCCCCGCTCACGCTGGTCATCGTCCCGCCGCCCAGCTCGTCCTCGCGGCTGACGCCCCAGCAGGTGGCGGTGGCGGCGGTGGACACGGTGCTGCCAGACGTGACGTGCCCGGAGCGCATGACGGTGGTGGGCAGCGTGAAGAACCCGGAGGGCACCGGCCCCGCGTCGGGCGTGCGCGTCGTGGTGGAGCCGGTGGGGGCGCTCGAAGGCTATCCGCAGCCGCCCCTGGGCTTCGAGTCGCCCCTCACCACCAACAGCGACGGCAACTTCGCGCTGGCCCTGGACCCGGGCGAGTACCGGCTGGACTTCCTTCCTGGGGAGAACCTGCCGCGCGTCAGCCGCTTCGTCACCGTGCCGGCCGGCACCGCCGATTCAGAGGTGATGACGCTGGCGGCCTTCACGCTGTCACGGGGCCGTTCGTTGAGCGGCCGCATCACCCTGCCCCCGGACCCCGCGCTGGCGCCGGACGGAATCGGGGCGAACGCTTCCGTGCGCTTCTTCCGCGTGGTGACGGTGGGAGGACGGCCGGAGTCCATCCTGCTGGCGCAGACAGTGTCCGACAGCACGGGGCGCTACTCCACCGTGCTGCCCACGCGCTGAAGCCGTGACTACCGGCCGCTGTCCTTGCGGCGCGCGGTGTCGAAGGCGGCGTGCAGCGCGTCCACCGCGCCGCCCACCTCGCCCGCGTACTGCACCGCGTGGATGGTGTAGAGGTCCTGCACCCGCGTGAGGTGGCGGTACACCGAGCGCAGCTCCACGCGCGCCGGATCCCTCGACTCCAGGGCGCACTCGGACTCGGACTTGCGCACGCGCGTCAGCCAGTCCGTGCGGAAGCGCATCCACTCCTGGTCGACCTTGCGGGCGGGGAGGACGTGCACGAGCTTCTCGCGCTCGGACTCCAGGTCCTTCCAGTGCGCGTCCGCGGCGTCCAGGCATTCGCGCACGGTGAGCGGTGGCGTCACGGCCGGGGGCCTCGCGGGCGTCATCGCCGCGACGGAGTGCCCCACGTTCCAGATCATCCACAGCGAGACCAGCGTGGCCAGCGTGATGTGGACCGCGTACGCGGCGCCACGGTAGCGGCGGAAGCGGGCGTCTTTCTGCGAGTCGGGAGCGGACACGGGGCCCAGGTCTTACGACCCTGGACCCCGGGTGGCAATGCTTCCCTTGCACACCGTCCGGAAGGCGAACCCTGCCCGGACGGCGGCGGGCACCGCTGCGGCGTCGCCACCGGAGGCGGCGCGCTTGGCGGAGTTCAGACGGCCGCGGAACTGCGACAGGTACTGGGTGGCCGGGTACGTGGCCAGCGCGTCGCGCACCGTGTCCGCCGCCTTATCGAACGCGCCCGTCTCCTGGTACGACTGGGCGAGCAGCAGCATGGCGTAGTCGCGCGTCTTGGACTTCTTGTCGCCTTCCACGAAGCGGGCCAGCAGCGGCACGGCCTTCTCGTGCTGACGCAGCTGGTTGTAGGCGGTGCCCAGGAAGAAGGACGCGTCCAGCGCGTCCGCCTCCTGCGGGTTCATCGCCAGGAAGCGCGACAGGTTCTCCACCACGGCGGGCATCTCGTTCTTGCGGAAGGCGATCTTCCCGCGCTCCAGGGCGGCGTCGCCCGTCTCACGGCGCAGGATGGCGGCGCGGTCGTTGAGGGCCTGGCGCTCCAGCGAGGACAGCTTCTGCGTGTCCAGCTTCACCAGCGCGTCGATGCCCTTGAGGCGCTCGTCGCCCGGCAGCGTGGTCATCATCTTGTAGACCTCGTTGGCGGCGCGCTGGGCCGTCAGGTGCGAGGTGGAGTCCGCGCGCTGCTTCTCCAGCTGCCCGGAGAGGTCCGCGACCTGCTTCTCCAGCCGCTCGCGCTCGTTGGTGTTGCTGGAGCTGCGAGCGCCGTTCACCAGCACCGCGCCACCGACCGCCAGAACCGCGAAGAGCGTGTAGGCCACCGCCGAGGAGAGCCATTGCCGCTTCTGGAAGTCCTCGTGGCGCTTGCCCACCGCCTTCACCTCCGCATGGAGGTTCTTCAGCAGGTTGTCCGTCTTGATGACGAGGTTGCGCGACTCGATGACCTCGCGGCGGAGTTCGGAGAGTTCCTTCTCGAGGTCAGTCTTCGGCTGTTCAGAGGGGGGCATGGACATCTTCCTGGGACCGGAAATGACTTCGGCCGACTCACGCATGCTAGGGGACTCTCCGGGATGAGGGGCGGGTTCTTTTTCCGCTCCCAAACAGGGCCCTTGGTGGCCACCATTCCCCGAAAGTCCCTGCTTCGCGCGCGCTCGCCTGCTTTCGTCTTGGAACTTTCCCGAGCCTCTAGAACGAGGCCATCGGGCGGGACGGATTCGGCGGGAACGTATACGTCACACCGAGCCCGAACCCACTGCCTCCGTGGCTGAAACTGAAGGGCCCGGGCCACTTCGCCGCGTCTGGAGACTCCACGGGGCCGCGCAGGAACATGAGGCGGTATTCAGCGGTGATACCCCACTCCGCGGACAGGCGGAGCGTGGCGCCGAGCGAGCCCACCCAGGCCTGGGTGACATTCTCCTTGATGGACGAGCCCTCGCGCGTCGAGGAGACGACCGTGGGCCCCGTGAGCACGCCCGCGAAGGGCACCAACCCCTGCGGTCCGATGTCGAGCACGCCCTGGAAGCGCAGGCCGAGGAGCGCGCCGTACGACACGGTGCTGACCTTGCGGGACACGGTGCCGTCGGCCCCGGGCTCGGACAGGCGCAGGTTCTGCGCGGTGCCGAACAGGTCGATGCCCACCTCCACCAGGTCCGACACCGCGTAAGCGAACGAGGCCACGCCGAACGGACCCCCCGAGGACTCCGGCGCGCGCTCCAGGCCGTTGCCCGGCCCCTTGGCGCCATACCAGGCGTCGTAGAGCGTGCCGTTGGAGGTGAGCCGGTAGCCGGCCTGCACGGTGATGCGGCCCACGCCGTCCAGGTTGGCGGGAGCCCGCCCCTCGCTCCAATCGCCGTCATCCTGGGCAAGGGCGAGGGCAGGCGCGGCGACGAGGGCGAAGACGAGCGGCAGACGGCGGAGCATCAAGGCGCGGATCCCGGGGCTTTCTGCCGGCACGGGCGCTCGCGGCCCGGTGCTACAGGCGTGTCGCACACCGTATCCGGGGGCCATGCCGCGTCAATTTTCCGGCCGTCCCCCACCGTGTCGATTTCGCGCCCTACCATTCGTCGCCATTGTGAACCCGACGTTCCAGGAGAACTCCCCATGCGCTTCATGATGATCGTCAAGGCCAACACCGACAGCGAGACCGGTCGCATGCCCTCGACGGAGGAGCTGACCGAGATGGGCAAGTACAACGAGGAGCTGGTGAAGGCCGGCATCCTTCTCGCGGGTGAAGGGCTGCACCCCAGCTCCAAGGGCGCCCGCGTGGCGTTCTCCAAGACGGGGAGCACGGTGACGGATGGTCCCTTCTCGGAGACGAAGGAGCTGGTCGCCGGCTTCTGGATCATCGAGGTGAAGTCGCGCGAGGAGGCCATCGCCTGGGCGCGCCGCATCCCCTTCCAGGAGGGAGAGGTGGAGATCCGCCAGGTGGCCTCCGCCGAGGACTTCGCGGAAAGCGATCCCACCGGCGAGCTGCGCGCGAAGGAGGAGGCGCTGCGCGCGCAGGTCGAGGCGAAGGCCAAGGCCTGAGCCGTCAGCGAGCGCGCCGCTCCAGCTCCAGCAGCGGCATCTCCAGCACCACCACCGTGCCGTGCGTGCACGGGGGTGTGAAGTCCGCGCGGTCCAATTCGCCCAACAGCGCGCGCAGCTGCGCGTCGGTGAGCGGCGAAGACGATGCTCGCCGCGCGGCGTGACAGGCCATCACGCGCACGGCCTCCGCCAGGCTCGTCACGTCCAGCGGAGCGCTGCGCGGAGGCAACGCGCGCGACAGGGCTTCCAGAAGTGCGCGAGGGTCCACGCTCTCCAGGCCCGCCGGCACCGACTTGAGCGCGAGCGCCGTGCCACCGAAGGGCTCCACGTCCACGCCCAGCTTGAGCAGCGCCTCGCGGCCATCCACCAGCGCCTTCACCGCAGCCAGCGACAGGTCGACCGTGGTGCCGAACAGCGACGGCGGCGGCGCCTTCGTCTCGTCCTCCAGCCGGCGCAGGTACGCGGTGAGGCGCGCGCGCTCCAGCGCGGCGTGAGGGTCCAGCACCACCAGCGTGCCGCCGGGGCCCTCGCAGACATGGAAGCGGCTGCCCAACAGGCCCATGGGGCGCAGCGCCGCGAAGTAGCCCGGAGGCGGCGCCTCGTTGAGCTGCGGCTGGGCCTCACCGAACCCGAGCGAGCGGCCCGGCACCTGGGGGCCCTGGAACGGACCGGGGAACGCACTTCCCTGCGCTCCACCGTTCGGCGAGAAATAGGACGGCGTCAGCGGGCGCGCTGGCGTGGAACCGTCGGGACCCGGTGCGTCCATCGCGGTGGGCAGCGGCGCGCCCCAGGTAGCCTCCTGCGCGCGGGTGAGGAAGCGCTCCACGGCGTGCGCGTAGTGCGCGGCGTCCCGGGGCTGCGGGTTCGCGGCCTGCTCTTCCGGCGAGCCCAGCCACGGGGCCGCGCGCAGCACGCGTGAGAGGGCGGCGCTGATCGCGTCCTGCACGCCACGGGCGTCCGCGAAGCGCACCTCCATCTTCTGCGGGTGCACGTTGACGTCCACCGCGGCGGGCTCCACGTCGATGTGCAGCACCACCACCGGCTGACGGCCCGCGGGCAGGAAGTCCTGGAACGCGCGCTGCACGGTGCTGATGAGGCCGCGGTCGCGGATGTAGCGGCGGTTGACGAAGGTGTAGAGGCCGCGCGCGTTGGGCAGCGTGTACTCCGGCGACGCGAGGTAGCCCGTGACGACGACGCCCAGCCGGCGCTCCTCCACGGGGAACAGGTGCGGGAAGGACGCGGGGCCCAGGGCCGCGGCGATGCGCTCGCGCGGATCATGTTCGGCGGCGGGGCTGGAGAAGAGCTCGTTGCCCTCGTGCGAGGCGAAGAAGCCGACCTCCGGGTGCGCGAGCGCCAGGCGCACCACGGCCTCCTCGCAGTGCTTGAGCTCGGTGGCGCCCTGGCGCATGAACTTGCGGCGCGCGGGCACGTTGAAGAACAGGTCCTCGATGGTGATGACCGTGCCCACGCGGGGCGGCGCGGCCTCCACCGTGGGCGGGCCGCCGCCCTCCACCATGACCTTGGTGCCCTCGTGCGCGTCCGGCTCCGCGGTGTGCAGCGTGAAGCGGGACACGGAGGCGATGGCGGGGATGGCCTCGCCCCGGAACCCCATGGAGTCGATGTGGAAGAGGTCGTCCAGTTCGCGCAGCTTGCTGGTGGCGTGGCGCTCCAGACAGAGCGTGGCGTCCTCGCGGCTCATGCCGTGGCCGTCGTCGGAGATGGTGATGCGGCCCACGCCGCCCGCCTCCAGCTCCACGCGCACGGTGCGGGCCCCGGCGTCGAGCGAGTTCTCGCACAGCTCCTTCACCACGGAGGCGGGGCGCTCCACCACCTCACCGGCGGCGATCTTGTTGATGAGCACGTCGCTCAGGCGCGCGATTCGGGACATGGCGATCAACCACCCTCCGCCACCTGGATGACGTTGTCCAGAACATCACGGGCACACGCGGCTGACATTCCTGGACGGCTGGGCTAACACCCGCCCCTGCGAATGGAAGTGATCCGAGCAGGCAAGGGCCCGATGCGTATCGCGGTGACAGGCGCCAGTGGCGACTACGGCAGGCTGCTCCTGCCGAGGCTGGAAGCGGACCCCGGCGTGGAGAGCATCCTCGTGCTGGACACGAAGGAGCCCCACCCGATGAGCAAGGTGGAGTTCCACCGAGTGGACCTCACCCGCTACGACGCGGAAGGTGAGCTGACGGACGCGCTCACCGAGCGCCCCGTGGACGCCCTCTTCCACCTGGCGTTCCTCTTCGGGCCCATCCTCAACGGCCCGCTGGCGCACGAGCTGGAAGTCATTGGCACCATGAACGTGCTGACGGCGGTGGGCCGCGCCCGGCTGCCCCGGCTGGTGGTGCCGTCGCTGACGGTGACGTACGGCGCGCGGGGCAACAACCCGGCGCTCCTGCGCGAGGGCTCCCCGCTGTTCGGCTGTCCGCACAGCCGCTTCGTGAACGACAAGGTGGAGGTGGAGGGACAGGTGCGGGCGTTCCGCGAGCGCAATCCCGACACCCGCACGCTCGTGTTGCGGTTCGCTCCCCTGCTCGGCCCGAGCCTGGACAATCCGGCGACGCGGTTGCTGTCGCACGCGGTGGTGCCCACGCTCCTGGGATTCGACCCGCTCTGGCAGGCGATCCACGAGGACGACGCGGGCCGGGCGCTGCACCTGGCCCTGCGGGCGGACACGGCGGGAGAGTTCAACGTCGTGGGGCGCGGGGTGTTGCCTTTGTCGGGGCTCATCCGCCAGGCGGGCGCGCGACCGCTCCCCCTGCCGGGGCCGTTGTTTCGTGGAGCACTTCGCGCGCTCGGGGTGGTGGGGGCGGGCACGTTGCCGGTGGCCCTGCTCGACTACATGCATTACTCCTGGGTCGCGGACGGGGAGCGCGCCGAGTCCGCGCTGGGGTTCGTGCCCCTCCACCATGTCAGGGACGCCGCCTCGGCGCTCAGAAGGAGCCAGTCATGACCAAGGGTGTCCTCGGGAATGATCCCTTCCAGCGGGGCGCCGCGCCTCGCACGGGCGAGGCGAAGGACGACGCGGCCGACCCGAAGGCCGCGAAGAAGTCCGCGTCGTCGAAGTCTGCGAAGGGTGCGAAGTCAGCGGGCAAGGCGAAGCGCGCCAAGGGTGGCGCGTCGAAGTCCAGCGCCCAGGCGAAGGCGCCCAAGGGCGGCAAGGCCGCGGAGGCGAAGCAGGCCGCCGCGACGCCGAAGACGCCCGCCGCCAAGGTCCACATGTTCGAGGCCCGCCCGGACGGACGCGGGAGCGCGAGGCACGAGCAGGACGCGCGCGACGTGGAGCACGCCTCGGGAGCGAAGCACGGGCGTTCGTCCGCGAAGGACCCGCACGCTTCGGGAGGGGCACCGGCCGCGAGGCCTGGCGCCCACGACGCCGTGCACGCTTCAGGAGAGCCTCCCGCTGGCGAGGAGGTCTCGCCCCTGCGCGAGCCCTCCGTGCCGGGCCCCGCCGCCGAGCCTCGGACGTCGCGGCCCCAGGTGCTCGCGGACGAGGTGCGCGGCTCGCGTCCCCAGGAGCGCACGGTGGACCGCGCCCTGACGGAAGCCCTCGCGTCGGACGCTGCGGAGGCCGCGGCGAAGACGGCCGTGGATGAGCTGTTCGAGGGACGCAAGGGGCCGGACCGCGACATCGAGCGCGTCCTCGCGACGGAGCTCGTCGCCGAGGTGGCCGAGTCCGCCGTGCGGCAGGTTCTGGACGACGGCAATGGCGACGCCGCCGAGCGAGCGGTCGCCACCGCCGTCGCGACCCAGGTGGCCGAGGCCACCGCAGGCGTCGCCGTGGACGAGGTGCTGGACCGCCACGCCACCAGCCCCGAGGAGCGCGCCCTGTCCGCCGCTGGCGACGGCGATGCCCTGGACGAAGGCGGCGAGGAGGCCTGGCCCACCGACGCCTGGAGCCGTGACCCGAAGGACGTGCCTCCTCCCGAGGACACCGAGGACCTCTGGACCGCGGACGCCTGGCGCCGCGACCCGGAGGGGATGTCCGCGCCGGAGGACCCGGACGAGGAGGACGACCTGGTCACCGGCGTCGAGCGCGTCGAAGAGGACGGCGTGCACATCTCCGTCTCGATCATCGAGGGCGCCGCCCCCACGGACGTGGAGCCGGAGGTGGAGCTGCCGGACGAGTCCCACGACGAGCTGCCTCCCAGCCGCCGGCCCCTGTCGCTCGTGAGCGACCCCGGCGAGGTGCCCCTCCCGGAGGAAGTGGAGCGGGATCCGCAGGGCTTCGACCGTCCGGAGGAATCGGCCCCGCCGTCCGGCTTCGCGGGCCGCGCCGCGGGCATGTTCTCGCTGGCGAAGGAGATCGCCGGCCAGGCGCTCGCGAGCGACGGCCTGGGCCGCGCCGTGGGCGCCATGCACGGCCTGATGGAGGCCGTGCGCACCAGCCTGGGCACTGGCGGTGGCAGCCGGTTGGACGACTACGGCAAGGACGAGGGGCTGGTGGAGAGCCTCCAGCCCGTCCTCGACTTCCTCTACGAGCAGTACTGGCGCGTCTCCGTGGAGGGCGTGGATCAGGTGCCGCGCGGCGCCTCCATCCTCGTCGCCAACCACTCCGGCGCCCTGCCCTACGACGGCCTGGTGATGGCGCAGGCGCTCCTGCGCGAACGCCCGGATCTGCTCGAGACCCGCTGGCTGGTGGAGGATCAGGTCTTCCACGCGCCCATGCTTGGCACCCTCTTCAACCGCCTGGGCGCCGTGCGCGCCTCGCCGGAGAACGCGCTGCGGCTGCTCGATGAGCACCGGCCGCTCGTCGTCTTCCCGGAGGGCTACCAGGGCGCGAGCAAGCCGTTCGCGGAGCGCTACCGCCTCAAGCGCTTCGGCCGCGGCGGCTTCGTGAAGCTGGCCCTGCGCACCGGCGCGCCCATCGTGCCGGTGGCCATCGTCGGCGCGGAGGAGACGTCTCCGCTGCTGGGCCGCCTCCCGGGTGGCTTCCTCGGGTTCCCGTCGCTGCCGCTCACCGCGCCGGGCCCGCTGCCCGCCAAGTGGACCATCCGCTTCGGCGAGCCGCTGACCATGGAGGGACTGTCTCCGGAGGACGCGGACGACCTGGGCGAAGTGCAGCGGCTCACCGAGCGCACCCGCGAGTCCATCCAGGGAATGCTCCAGGCCCTGCTGCGCGAGCGCCGCTCCGTGTTCACGGGCTGAGCTCCGGCTGAGCTTCGAGCGATGCTCCGGGGGCCATCAGCCGCAGATGCGGTTGCGCCCCTGGCTCTTCGCGGCGAAGAGGTGCTCGTCCGCCGTGCGCACCATCTCCGCGGGCTCGCGGTGGTGCGGCTCCAGCGCGGCCACGCCCATCGACAGCGTGACGGGGATGACCTGCTTGTCGAACTCGAAGCGCTGCCGCTCCACCAGCTTGCGCACCTTCTCCGCGAGCTGACGGGCACCGGCCAGGTTGATCTCCGGCAGGAGCAGCGCGAACTCCTCACCGCCGTAGCGGGCGAAGACGTCCTCGCGCCGGATGCGCGTGCGCACCGTGGACGCCAGCTGCTTGAGCACCGAGTCGCCCGCCAGGTGCCCGTACGTGTCGTTCACGTCCTTGAAGTGATCCAGGTCGAACATCACCAGCGACAGCGTGCGCTCGTAACGGCGGCTGCGGGAGATTTCGCGGTCCAGCTGCTCGTCGAAGTAGCGGCGGTTGTAGATCTGCGTGAGGCCGTCCATGGTGGTCAGCCGGTAGATCTCGTCGTGGTACGCCGCCTCGATGTTGCCGCCCGCGATGAACTTGAAGATGGTGCGGCCAATCTTCACCAGGTCGCCGTTCTGCAGCGACCGCGCCGACGACGCGATGTCGTCATTGACGAACGTGCCGTTGGTGGACCCCAGGTCCTCGATGCGCACGCCCTTGGTGGTGTTGGTGATGCGCGCGTGGTTGCGGCTCACCGCTTCCTGATCAATCTGGATGTCCGCCTTGGACGACCGGCCGATCAGCGTCTCCTCACGCGCCAGGTCGTACTTGCGCCCCAGGTCCAGGCCGTAGATGACCACCAGCGCCGCGTCCAGGTTGACGGGGCGCTCGGAGATCTTCGAGATGACGGTGACGACCGTCTCCTTCTGGCCCATGACGCCAAACGTATCACCGCGCAATTCGCGAAAGCGAATTCACGGCCGGAACGGGTGCCCCGCCAGGTCGTAGACGCACTGACACCCCAGCACGTCAGGGCACGCGCACCGTGCGCGCGGCGCTGACGGCGGGCCGCAGCGGCAACCCGAGCCCGTCCACCAGCGACGCCACCAGCGTGACCTCCATCCCGGAGCAGGCGGGCGGAAGGGAGAGCGCCACCTCGCCCGACCGCGTGGCCACGTCGCCGAGCACCACCGAGAGGTCGCAGGCCGGGCCGCCATCACGAACGGTGAGCAGCACCCCGCCCTCGTCGCCATTGCCTGCGTCCGTCCCCACCTGGAAGCCGTCCACCCGCACGCGCACGGTGGCGCCGCGAGCCAGCGACGCGCCTTCAGCGGGCGCCAGCCACGTCACCTGGGGCCGGCCGTAGTTCAGCGTGGACGCGGCGCGCACCGACGAGGCGAGCAGTTCGGGCGCCATGCCCCCGGACTCCGCCAGCGTGGAGAGGTTCGTCGAACGGCCCTCGGACATGGCCACGTTCAACGCCTCCACCGACAGCGATGCGCGCGAGCCCTCCGTGTCGCCCTGGAAGGTGCGGTCCTCCAGGCCCGAGGGAGGCAGCGGCAGGCGCACGCCGGTCACGGAGCGGCGGCTGTCCGCCCAGACCGTCCAGCGCCGGCCGGCCACGTTGGTGAAGGTCGCGCGCACGATCGTCGCACCCAGCAAGGAGGTGTCCATCCGCCACTCGCGCGGCAGCAGGCCGTGCCACGGCGATGCGTCCGGGTTGTAGTGGGCGCCCTCCGGGATGCCGAGGAACGCGTCCGCGAGCGTCACCGGCGTCGTGCCCTCTGGATCGAAGTGGGGCGCATCCAGCGGGGTCATCACCGCGCTGGTGGCGAGGCCCACGGGCTCCTCACCGCCCAGCGCTCCCGACGACGCGACCGCGACCAGCCGGTACGCCTGTCCCTCCAGGCCGTGATGGGCCGGCGCCATGCGCACGCGCACGAGGCCCGGAGAGGACAACAAGGGCTGCGTGTCCGTGTTCGGATCCACCGGATTGGCGTTGACGGCGGCGCCCAGGCCCAGCGGCACCGTGCCCTGTCCGGGCGCTGTCACCGAGCCCACCACCAGCGCGCGCGACAGGTAGCTGTCGCGGAAGCGTGGAAGCGGCGGGACGCGCACCACGAACGGGAAGGCCAGCGGCACCTGCTGGAAGTCCAGCGACGTGAGCGGCCCGCTGGGAGGAATCTTCCCCTCGATCGGCGCATGGAGGGGGAAGCGAACATCGCGCTGGACGGCGGAGGAGAACCGCCCGGACTGCGGTAGCGCGCGCGCCAGGAGCAGCAGCGGATCCGTGCCCGGATCCATCATCCCCGCCGGAAGCTCGCCGGACGGCACCTGGGCGGTGAGGGCCCAGGCGGTGCGAGTGCCACAGGTCCCCGAGCGCGTGGCCGTCTCCGGATCCGTTCCGTCCGCGGGGGCCGCGTCGCACACCCCGGAGATGCCCGGCACATCCACGGACTCCGGCGGCAGGACGCCGAGCCCGTTCACCCAGACGCTGGCGGGCAGCTGGAACTGGCGCGTCACCCCACGGAGCGTGAGGTCCACATCCCGATCGGATCCCTGCACCTGGGCGGAGGCCGACTCGGACAGGAGCCCCGGCACGGACAGCCCCGCCATGCCCAGGGACAGCGCGCCGCCCACGCCCACGGGTGCCAGGTGGGTGAACCGGGCGCGCACTCCGCCCACGCGGTCCGCCGGGTTGCGGCGCAACGGCAGCCGCAGGTCCCGCGTGCCGGTCATGTCGTAGTTCGCCACGGTGAGGTAGCCGAAGTCCGGGTGGAAGACAGACACCGTCGAATCGCTCCGGGCCACCAGCACGGCCACGCCCAGCGCATCCGTGGACTCGCGCGCCGTCGCGCCACCCAGCGCGTCCGCCACCACCACCGAGGCCCCCTCGACGGGGTAGCCCGTGAGCGCGTCCGTCACCACCACCCGCACCTGCCCCGAGGCCGTGTGCGGGGGCAGCACGGTGACGCGCGCACGGCACGTGACGTTGCCCAGCCGGGCCTCCACCGCCTCCACCTCCGCGCCCGCCGACTCCAGCGTGAACGTGGCCCCGGAGCCCGTGCCCCCGCCCTTCACGCGTGCGGACACGGCGGACCAGGCGAGCCCGTTTCGAGGGACGAAGGGCTGGCCCGTGACATCGGACATCCAGGCTTCGAAGCGCAGGGTGGTGCCCACGGGCGCGATGATGCGCTCGGGCACCACGCGGCAAGCCGCGACGGTGGACGACGGCGGGGGCGGCCCACAGGCGCCGTCGCGGCACAGCTCCCCGTCCTCGCAGTCACTGTCGCCGGTGCAGAGGGCGGGAACGCAGCGGCTGGCGTCACAACGGCAGCCCAGCGCCTGCGACTCACAGGCGGCGATGGCGTTCACCTCTCCGCGGCGCTTCACCGAACAATCGAGGTCCGTCCGGCACGAGGGCTCACAGCGCGACAGGGCGGTGTTGCAGAAGAACAGCGCCGGATCCCCGCAGTCCTGATCCACCGTGCAGAACGCGTCCGCCCAGCCCCCGTGGATGAACGGCGCCTCCATGTCGGACATCGCGCAGCCCATGGCGCACGCCAGCAGGCATGCGAGCACGAGGCCGGGGGACCGGACCGGATGGGGGATGGAACGCATGGGAACTCCGAGGGGGACCGGCCTTGTCCCGACCTTACAGGGGGAAGGCCCGCGACGCGACCGGCGATGGCACCGCAACCGCTTTCGCTGGAAGCCTGGAACCGGGGCGGAACCGGGGTCCTGGGAAAATCAGACGGGCGGGCAGGCAAGTGTCGGTTGGCTTCCGTCGCCAGGGGTTCCAGAATCGGACCGACGATGGCACGCGCTGAACCGAAGACCTTGGAGAGCCTGCTGCCCCGGGTGCTGGCGCGCCTGGCGGGAGAGTCAGGCCGCGCGTCGTCGCTGATGCCGCTCTGGACCGCCGCGGTGGGAGAGAACATCGCGCGCCACAGCCGTCCTCACCAGTTGGACGGAAGCACGCTGATCATCACCGTGGAGAGCGCCGAGTGGGCTCAGGTCCTCTCCCGCCAGGCCGACTCCCTGCGCGAGCGGTTCAACGAGAAGCTGGGCGCTGGCACCGTGAAGACGCTCGTCTTCCAGTTGGAGTCACGATGAGGCGCGCGCTCCTGGGATTGCTGCTCGCTGGCGCCGCCGTCCTCCCCGCATCCGCCGCGCCGCCGTCCCCGGCGGTGGCCTCCGTGTCCGTTCCCTCCCAGGAAGGACAGGACAGTCCGCCCCCTGTCCCGGAGGAGACGCCCCGGGCCCAGGAGGCCCGGGCCCGGCTGCACGTGCAGCGCGAGTTCGAACGCGTGGGCCGCCGCGCCCCCACGAACGACAAGGCGCTGGAGGCCGCGGCCCGGAGGCTCGCGCGCGAGGCACTGAGCGAGTTCACCACCGGAGCCCCGGACCTGCTCACGTTGACGGAGGCGGTCAGCGACTCGGGCGCCGCGGATCCGTCCCCGAAGGTGCTGGTCATCCGCGCATGGGTGCACTCGCACGCCATCGAGACGTTCCTCGCCCGCACGGACTTCAACGACGAGCGCGTGAGCCACTTCGGCGTGGGCGTGGCCTTCCTGGGCGAGCGCGCCGCGCTGGTGCTGCTCGTCGCGGACCGCAAGGCGGAGGTGCTCCCCTTCCCCCGGACCATCGCCAAGGCCGGGACGGAGAAGCGCGTGTGCGGCCGGCTCGTGCCGCCGCTGCTGAGCCCGCAGGTCTTCGTCACCCGGCCGGATGGCGAGGTGGAGGCCGTGGCCCTGAGCCGCGCGCCCTCCGGCACGAATGGTTTCTGCGCCCTGGTGGGCTTCGACACCCCCGGCAGCTACACCGTGGAGGTGGTGGGCCAGGCGAACGCGGGGCCGGAGGTGACGTCGCTGTTCCTCGTGCAGGTGGGGGCCCGTTCCGCGCGCGGCGGACAGGAATCCCAGCGCGAACCCACAACGCTGGCCGAGGCCCGCACCGCCCTCTACGAGCGCATCAACACCCTGCGCCGCGCCTACCAACTGCCGGAGCTCACGCCGGATCCGACGCTGGAGGACGTATCGCTGCGCTACAGCACGCGCATGGCGACGGAGGGCTTCTTCGCGCACATCGCGCCGGACGGCTCCACGCTCACCCGCCGCCTCCCGGAGGGCGCGCGCTACGTACGCGCCGGAGAGAACCTGGGGCTGGCGGCGGGTCCGCTCGCGGCGCACTTCGGCATCGAGCACAGCCCCGGCCACCGCAAGAACCTGATGGACCCCGCGTTCCGCTTCATGGGCGTGGGCGTGGCCTTCCAGAAGGTGGACGGCCGCGACCAGGCCATCGTCACGGAGGTCTTCACCGCGGCCTCGCCCGGCGCGGCGCTTCCGGCGGACCCGGTGTCGGATGTCTACGACGCGCTGTCCCGGCACCGCGCCACGCTCAAGCTGCCGCCCCTGGTGCGCAGCGAGGCGCTGGAGCGGCTGGCGCGCGACCACGCCCGCCGTGCGCAGGCGCAGGACGAGCCCACTGCGGGAGACGGCGACCCGTCCCCGCTGCACGAGCGGGTGTTCTCCGCGCTGCCGGACGCGGGCACCGCTTCGGTGGACTTCTTCGTCGTGGGAGACCCGGGCGCCGTGCCGGAGTCACGCAGCCTGGCCACGGCCACCTACACCCGGGTGGGTGTGGGGCTGGTGCGAGGCGACTCCAAGCGCTTCGGCCAGGGCCAGTACTGGGTGGCCGTCATCTACGCCGCGGTCCCCTGAAGCGTTGGCTTCGGAAGAGAACGTCGACGCGAACGCCGGCCACGACCGGGCTTCGGGCGTGACCGGGTGCGAGCTCGCGCGGGCCCGGTGGAACGGGCCCCATGTCAGACGTCCCGGTTAGACAGGACGGCGCTGCGTGGCGTACGCCTCGAGCCCCATCTGCGGAGGCGCGAGGTTGGCGTACATCGGGCACTTCATGCACGTGAACGACTGCCAGCCGCGACGGACGGCCTCATCGAGGCAGTTGTCGTAGTGGTTGCAGTTCAGGTTGCGATGCGTCTCGACGCCTGCCCGCTTCGGGCCGGCTTCGGGATTGATGGTCTGCTGCAGATCGGATGGACACGGCTTCATGGAGCCTCCCCTATGAGCTGTTTCCCCCCCCGAGGTCTGTGTACGAGCAGTGCTACCGACGACAGGTCTTCCTGCGACGACAGGTCTTCCTGACACGACGGCGGTCCGGAGTAGCGCTCAACAGCGGCGCAACGTAAGGATTCCCTCCGGATAGCGCAACGGGCCGACAACCCCGCGGGACCAGCCCGTGGGCGCGGGATCTAGGACTTGTCGGGCCGACTGTCAAACCGACCCCCGCCCACCTGGTGGGGAATGTCGACTGCAAACCTCTCGTTCCGAAGCCGCAAGGCCGCGAAGTGAAAGGAAGAACCACATGAGTTGGACCGGCTGGGTGGCGGGTTGGGTGACGGGGGTGGCGCTGGGGCAGTCCCCGGCGACGCTGGAGGCCGTCCGCCTGCACCGGTCCGACGCGGCGGCGCTCGCACAGGCGGAGCTCGCCGCGTGCGAGCAGGCGAAGTGCCCGGACGCGGGCCGCCTGGGCCTGCTCGCCGGGACTCTAGTACTTTCGGACGGGGACGCCGTTCAGGCGCGGGACCTGCTCACCCGCCACAAGCCGCCCGCGCCCCTGGAGGCCTTCCACGCCTTCTACCTGGGCCAGGCGCGCTTCTACGCGGGCGACCCCAACGGCGCGGCGAAGGACTTCGAGCGGGCCCTGGAGAAGGCCTCCCCGGCCCTTGCCGTGCGCGCCCGCGCCCGCCTGGGTGAGTCGCTCCTGGACGCACACCGGCCCAAGGACGCGTCCCCGGTGCTGGAGTCCGCGGCGGCGGCGCAGCCCACCCCGGAGCTGCTCTTCCAGCGCGCCCTGACGCGCGCGGCCACCGGCAACGCGGCGGGCCTGCGGGCGGACCTGAAGACAGTGGCGCTGCGCTTCCCCACCCACCCCTACGCGGACGAGGCGCTGGAGCAGCTGGCCACGCTGAAGCCGGCGGTGAAGCTCACCCTGCCCGAGCACCTCCAGCGAGCCCGGGGCTTCCTCTCCGACGGCGCGGCGTCTCGGGCCGAGGACGAGCTCCTGAGGGCGGAGAAGCTGGGGCTGGTGAAGGGTGCGCCCGCCCAGGCACAGGTGGCGCTCCTGCGCGCGCAGGTGCTCTTCGCGCGAGGCAAGCGCGAGGAGGCGGAGAAGGCGCTCGCGGTGGCGCGCAAGGGGCCGCCGGCCATCGCCGCGGAGGCCGCGCTGGTGGTGGCGCGCCGGGCGCTGAAGTCGGACGACAACGAGAAGGCGCGCAAGCTGATGGCGGCGCTGGACAAGGCCTATCCCTCTCAAGCGGCTGGTGAGGAAGGCGCGTTCTTCGCCGCGTGGTTGGATTTGCAGGGCGGCCGCTTCGAGGACGCGGCGAAGTCCTTCGAGGACTACGAGAAGCGCTACAAGGGCTCGCGCCGCCGCGATGAGGCGATGTGGTTCCGCGCCCTCTCGCACATCCGGCTGGAGCAGTACGCCAAGGCGCGCCAGGCGCTGGACGACCTGGTGACGGCCTACCCGAAGACGAGCATGGCGCCGCAGGCGCGCTACTGGCAGGCGCGCACGGAGGAGCTGGGCGGCGGCAAGCCGGCGACGTTGGGACCCGCGTATGAAGCCGTCATCAGCGCGGCGCCCGCTTCGTTCTACGCGCTGCTCGCCACGGAGCGGCTGCGTGAGCTGGGACGCACGCCGCCCGCGGCCTTCCCGCAGCCTCCGAAGCAGCTCACCCTGCCCCGCCCTCCGGAGCTGGAGTTGGCGGTGGCGCTGACTCGCGCGGGCCTCTTCCGCGACGCGGCGGACGAGGTGCAGTCGCGCGTGTCGGGCCTGCGCGGCGCGGACCAGGCACTGCCGTTCGCGCACGCGCTCTTGCAGCTGGGCGAGTTCGGCCACGCGCATGTCGTGGCGGCGCGCTACCTGTGGGGCCGGGCCTTCGGGGCGAAGGCACCGGACGCGCTGGCCGCGTTCTACCCGCGCGCGTTCGCCCAGGCGGTGGAGACGGAGGCCACGCGGCAGGCGCTGGATCCGTTTCTCGTGTGGGCCATCATGCGCCGCGAGAGCGCCTTCCGCCCGGAGGTCATGAGCGCGGCGGACGCGCGCGGCCTGATGCAGATCATCCCGCCCACGGCGACGGAGATCGCGCAGAAGATGGCGGAGCCCGCGCCCGCACCGGCGGACCTGTTCGCCCCGGAGCGCAACATCCGCTACGGCGCGTGGTACCTGGCGCAGCTGATGAAGCGCTTCGCGCACCCTGCCCTCGCGGCGGCGGCCTACAACGCGGGCCCCAAGGCGGCGGTGCGATGGACGCAGGAGCGCGGCACCCTGCCCCTGGACCTGTTCGTGGAGTCCATCCCGTACCGGGAGACGCGCGGCTACGTGAAGCAGGTGGTGGCGGACCTGTACCTCTACCACCGCTTCTATGAGAAGGACGGCACCCAGGCCCGGCTGGCCATGACGGTGCCCGCGCCCAGCACGGACGGCGTCAGCTTCTGACGGAAGGCTTGTGACGGATCAGGCGCCGCGTCAGCACTGGCGGCGCTGACGCTCCGACCTGGGCGGACGGCTTTCCGACGGACGCGGCGCGTGCGGACTTCAGGTGCCGCGCAAGGCCCGGAGGCGCTGACGCTCCGACCTGGGCGGACGGCTTTCCGACGGACGCGGCGCGTGCGGACTTCAGGTGCCGCGCAAGGCCCGGAGGCGCTGACGCTCCGACCTGGGCGGACGGCTTTCCGACGGACGCGGCGCGTGCGGACGTCAGGCGCCGCGCGTGGCCCGGCGGCGCTCGATTTCGAGCTCCAGCGACTGCACCACCTCCGACAGCGGCATGCTGCTGGAGTCCACGTGCACCGCGTCCTCGGCGGGCTTCAGGGGCGCCACCTCACGACCGGAGTCCGCGGCGTCGCGGCGCGTCTGGTCCTGGAGGACGCCCTCCAGGCTGCTGTCCACGCCCTTCTGGAACAGCTCCTCGAAGCGGCGGCGCGCGCGCACTTCCGGGTTCGCCTGGAGGAAGAACTTCACGTCCGCGTCCGGGAACACCACCGTGCCGATATCCCGGCCCTCCAGGATGGCGCCCGACGATGCCTCCAGGGCCAGCCGCCGCTGGAGCGCCAGCAGCCCCGCGCGCACCACCGGCCGCCCGGACACCTGCGACGCGCCCATGGAGATGGGCGGCGTGCGGATCTCCGACGACACGTCCTCGCCGCCCAGGAAGACGTGGTTCTCCTCGCCCACCACCTGGAAGTGGATGCGCACGCGCCCGAGCAGCTCGCCCAGCTTCGCGTCGTCGTCGAACGCGATGCCCTCGCGCGAGGCCATCAGCGCTACGCAGCGGTAGATGGCTCCGGTGTCCACCAGCGCGAACTCCAGTCGCCTCGCGAGCAGCTTGGACACGGAGGACTTGCCCGCTCCGGCCGGCCCGTCGATGGCGACGATGAACGGACGCGTGCTCATGACAGGACCTCCTTCAGCGCCGCCACGCACCGGGCATTCTCCTCCGGAGAACCCACGGAGATGCGCAGGCAGTTCGGGTGGCCGTTGCCCGCCATGGGCCGCACGATGACGCCCCGGCGCAAGAGCTGCTCGTACACCTCGGCGGACGGACGGTGGCAGTCCACGAAGACGAAGTTCGCGTGGCTGTCCGTCAGCGTGAGCCCCAGCTTCGGCAGCTCCTCTCCGTAGAAGCGCAGGCCCACGCGGTTGTTCTCGCGCGTGTGCTTCACGTGCTCCGTGTCCTCCAGCGCCGCCATGCCCGCCGCCTGCGCCACCGTCGTCAGGTTGAACGGCATGCGCGTGCGGTGCACGTAGCCCGCGAGCTTCGCGTCCATCACCGCGCTGCCCAACCGGATGCCGGCCAGCCCGTGGATCTTGCTGAAGGTGCGCAGCCCCACCAGGTTCGGATACGCGTGGAACAGCTCCACCGCGCTCGCGTAGTCGGGCCAGTCCACGAACTCCGCATAGGCCTCGTCGTGGACGACGAGCACGTCCTTCGGCACCGCCGCGAGGAACTTCTCCAGGTCCTTGCGCCCGAACGTGGTGCCCGTGGGGTTGTCCGGGTTGGCCAGGAACACCATGCGCGTGCGCGGCGTGACGGCGCAGGCCATGGCCTCCAGGTCGTACCGGAAGCCCTCGCGCATGGGCACCTCCACGAACGCACGGCCATGCGCCTGCGCGGAGATGCGGTACGCGGGGAACGAGCCCTTGCACAGGAGGATCTCCTCCTCGGGCGTCGTGAACGTGCGCATCAACAGCTCGATGAGCTCGTTGGAGCCGCTGCCCAGCACCACTTCCTCCGGCTTCACGCCCAGGTGCGCGGCCAGCTTGCGCACCAGGTGGAAGCTGGTGGCGTCCGGGTACAGGTGCACCTGCGCGGCGGCGTTGCGCATGGCCTCCACCGCGCGGGGCGACGGGCCCAGCGGGTTCTCGTTGGAGGCCAGCTTGATGACGCCTTTGAGGCCGTACTCCCGCTCGGTCTCCTCGATGGGCTTGCCCGGAACGTAGGCCTTGAGCGTCTCGACGTAGGGAGGAACGAGCGGTCGCATGAAGTGTGAACCTCTACTTGCCGGAGTACATGCCGAGTGCGCGGAACTTGTCGTAGCGGTCGCGCACCAGCGCGTCCGGATTCAGCTCCGCCAGCTGGCCCAGGTGCTTGCGCAGCGTCTTGCCCAGCGCTTCCGCCGCCTTGGCCGGGTCGCGGTGCGCGCCGCCCGGAGGCTCCGGAATCACCTCGTCGATGATCTTCATCTCCAGCAGGTCCGGCGCCGTGGGGCGCATCGCGTCCGCGGCCTTGTCCGCCTTGGTCGCGTCGCGGAAGAGGATGGAGGCGCAGCCCTCCGGGGAGATGACCGAGTAGACGCTGTTCTGGAACATCAGCACGCGGTTGCCCACGCCGATGGCCAGCGCGCCGCCGGAGCCGCCCTCACCCACCACGGTGGAGATGATGGGCACGCGCAGCCGGCTCATGACCTCCAGGTTCATGGCGATGGCCTCCGCCTGGCCGCGCTCCTCCGCGCCAATACCCGGGTACGCGCCCGGCGTGTCCACGAAGGTGAGGATGGGCTTCTCCATCCGCTCGGCCAGCTCCATCAGCCTGCGCGCCTTGCGGTAGCCCTCCGGGCGCGGCATGCCGAAGTTGCGCGCCATGTTCTCCTTGGTGTTGCGCCCCTTCTGATGGCCGATGAGCATCACCGTCTTGCCATCGAAGCGCGCGAAGCCACCGACGATGGACGGGTCCTCGCCGAAGTGCCGGTCGCCGCACATCTCGAAGAAGTCCGTGAAGAGGTAGTGGACGTAGTCCAGGAAGTACGGGCGCGCGCTGTGGCGCGACAGCTGCACCACCTGCCAGCGGGTCAGGTCGCTGAAGATCTCCGTCTGGAGCTTCTTCGCCTTCTTCTCCAGCTTGGAGATTTCGGAGGAGAAATCCACGGTGCCGCTGGTGGAGAGGACCTTCAGCTCCTCGATCTTCTTTTCCAGCTCGATGAGCGGGCGCTCGAAGTCGAGCGCGTAGCCAATGCCGGTTGCCATGGCGCCGAACTAGCACCAGGGTTCAGGCCTTTCAACGCGCAAGCGGTTACGCACCCCCTGGAATGTCCGGGAGGTCCGCCCGTCTGGAGCCACATGGTCCTCGCCCTCTCCCTGCTGGCCCTGACGCTGTCCGCCGCTCCGGCCGCGCCTCCTTCCGGCCGGGCCCTCAACACGCAGGGGTTCCGGCTGTACCAGTCCGGCCGTTATCCAGAGGCCCTGGAGAAGTTCCAGGCCGCTGCCCAGGCCACGCCGGACTACGCCCTGGCCCACTACAACGCCGCCGCCACCCTGGGCCTCCTGCGCAAGCAGGGCAAGGTGTGCGAGTACAGCGCCCACCGCGACGTCATCGTGGAGAAGCTGGCCACCGCCGTGCGCCTGGACGCGCGCCGTCTCCAGCGGGCGAAGGAGGACCGGGACCTGGACGTCATCCGGGACACGCTCGGCTGGCAGAAGCTGCTGGGCCGCACGCCCCAGAAGGAGGCCGACGTGCCGGCCCTCCTGCGGGCGGTGTCCTGGTACGGCCCCGGCGTGGGCGTCTACGGCACCGTCCGTGCCCTGAAGTTCCAGGACGGGGGCCGCGTGGAGTTCTGGAAGCGGGACGTGGACGACTCCGGCACGCCCCGCGAGTCCCGGACCCCGGGCACGTACACCGTCAAGGGCCGCACGGTGGAGGTGAAGCTCCCCAACGCCGCGCCCGTCACCGGAACCCTCAGCGAGACGGGCGCCCTCACCTTCCCGGAACCCCTGGGCGGCTTCACCGACAGCCCGTCGGAGTGCGACGCCTGAGGCCAAGTGACGTCCCGTGCACGCCTACCCGCGTCCAGGGGACACCGCCCTGGCGCGCCTGCCTGCCGGTGAGCACCTTCCTCCCGTAGCCGAGGGGGAAGCCGTGCACAGACTCAACGCCAGACACTGGGGGCTGGCCGCCATCATCGCGGTCGCGCCCTTCGTCCTCGCCTTCGTGCTGGGAGCCTCGGCGCCCCAGCTGCTGGAGCCGGTGCTCGGGACGCCGGTGGGTGGGCTGAGCTGGGGACTGGCCGCGGTGCTGGGACTCGTGGGCGGCGCCCTCTTCGCGCGCATCCTCGCGGCCCTGCAGCGTCCGCGCATCCAGGCGTCGCCGGTGCTGCGCGTACTGGGCACGGTGGGCGGCGCCAGCGCGGTGGTGACCCTGTGCATCGTGCCAGCGGTGGCGCTGATGCTCCTGGGTCCGGGCTGGGTGCTCCATCAGCACCTTCAGGTGCCGGCGGCCCCGACGGTGCGCTCACTGGAAGCGACCGCCGTGGACCTGCTGGGACAGGCGCGCCGGGCGAATCCCCACCGGCTGCCGCTGTCCCTGCTCCTGCCGGGCCCCCACTGAGGAGCCCGGCGCGGCCAATGCTCAGGCCGCCTTGATCTTCGCCGGCGGCGCGGACAGCGCGTACCAGGCGGTGCGGAACGCCTTCAGCTCGCGCAGCCCCGCGGGGTGACGGCCCAGCGCGGGCGCCATCGTCACGGGCAGGCCAATCTTCTTCTCCATGGCCTTGGCCGCGTTCAGCTCCAGCTTGCGGCGGTTCTCGCACTTCTCGCAGGTGGACTTGGGACCCACGCGGTTGACGAGCACCCGCTCCACCTGGAGCTTGCGCTCCTTGAGGTACTCCACCAGCCGCTCCGTGCGGGTGGACGCCAGGTCCTCGCCGCGCGTGACGACCACGAAGCGCGACTCGCTGGGGGACGCCAGCGCGTCCTCGAAGCGCTTCACGTGCTTGAGCATCGCCGCCAGGTCATCCGCCAGCTCGCCCAGGCCCTTGGCGCGGTGCTTGTTGAGGATGCCGTGCAGCGCGCCCAGCCACGTCTTCGCCGTATCCGCCAGCTCCACCACGCGCACGTTCGTCACCTGCGGCGACGAGTCCACCACGATGCGCTTGAACCGCTCCTGCACCAGCGCGTCCGTCAGCACGGACATGGCCGCCAGCTCGTCGATGCCCGGGGGCGCGCACTCCAGCAGGTTGCGCAGGTAGAGCAGGTCCGCCGGCACGTCGTTGCCCGCCTTGGGCGCGCCCTCGAAGGCCTTCTCCGCCTTCTCCTTCAGCCGCTTGCGCAGGGCATTGAACCAACCCGCCATGTCCAGCTCGCGCGCGTACAGGCCCTTGGTGCCCTTCACCTGCGTCTCGGTGTCCGTCAGGCGGCTCTGCAGCACGTCCGACAGCGAGTGCGCGGGATCCGTGGAGATGAGGAGCACCGGCCCCTCCTTCTCCGTCAGCGTCACCGCCGCGCTGAACTCCAGCGCCTTGGTCTCCTTGCCCGCCGCCCACTCCTTGGCGAATTCCTTCAGCCCGTCCAGCCCCCGGGGCGCCACCTCGCGGCGGCCCAGCAGGTTCACGGGTACGGTCTTGTCCAGCGCCTGGTACTTGCGCACGTGGGGGGCCTGCAGACCCCGGCGGCCCTGACACGCCGGACAGCCCTCGTGGTCCTCCACCTGATTGACCACCACCTCCGTCACCGGCAGACCGCGCTCGCGCAGCTGGGTGAAGTACATGCGCGTCTGCGCTTCCGGCACCGGCTCCGCCAGGGCCACCAGGTGGAAGGCCGTGCGCGCGGGGTCCTTCAGCAGCGCCAGCAGCTTCTCCGCCTTCTGGCCCACCTGATCCAGGAAGCCGGCGGGGGTCGCCTCCGCCGCGGCGGCGGCCGCCTTCTTGCCCTTGCCGCTGGGGGCCGGGGCGGCGCGGTCCTGGCCCGCCTTCACGAAGCCCAGGAACTTGCGCAGCTGCGCCGGCATGTCGAACAGGCGCAGCGTGTGGCTGGTGGGCGCCGTGTCCACCACGATGCGGTCGTAGTCGCCTGACTCCAGCAGCTCCACCACGTGGAAGAGGGCCACCAGCTCCTCCAGCCCAGGCACCGCCTGCTGGTAGAGCTTGCCCATCTCCTCGTCCGACAGGTGCGTGCCCTTCACCGCCGCCTTCGCCAGCGCCGGCAGGTACTCCGCCAGGAACGGCTTGAGCAGCGCGGGCGGGTTCAGCTCCGCGCCGAAGAGGCCGCCTTCGCCCTTGCCCGCCTGGAGCTTGGTGGGCTTCGCCGGCAGCTTCTTCTTCACGAGGTCCGACAGGGACTGGACCGGATCCAACGAGACGACCAGCACCCGGTGCTTGGGCACTTCTTCGGAGAGCCTCACCGCGTACGCTGCCGCAAGCGTGGTCTTGCCGACCCCGCCCTTGCCGCCGAAGAAGTGAAGTACTCTCGCGTCGCTCATTGCGTTGTGGCCTTCCTTGTGCCCCCCCGGCGGCACCCCAGATGACTCACGTCGGACGACCGCACCATGGGGGGCGGACGTGGCCCGAAATGAAACGTCCCGGCCGGGCCCTCACCAACGGGTGGGAGAGGCCCGGATGATCCCCCGTCCAGGGGGGAAAAGTCAAGAATTGACAGGGGTTTTCGAGACCTCCCCCGCCCGCTTAAGCCGGCTTGGGGAGGCCCCGTGCGCGCTCTCCAGGAGCCCTGCCAAGGGCCCGGAATCCGGGCCTTCTTGCCTACCCATCAGGTCAGCGGTGGGCGGCCGCAGGTCGCCGAGCCGGGGGACGGGGCACGGATCAGCGGGTCAGGAAGCTGCTGGCGCTCATGGGGCCGTCGTTGCCCTGTCCACCCAGGGGGCTGCCGCCACCCGGGGTGCCCTGGGCACGGTTCTCCGCCGCGTAGCGGTTGAGCTTGTTGTAGAGCGTCTTCTCGCTCACCCCCAGCACCTCCGCAGTGCGGGCCTTGTTGTTCCCGTTCCGCTGGAGGCTGCCCAGGATGTACTCGCGCTCCACGGCGTCCAGGCTCAGGCCGAACGGCAGCTTGAACGTGTGGCGCTCCGGGCTCTTGCCGGCCATGTCGGGCGGCAGGTGCTCGCGGGTGATCAGCTCCCCGTCGCAGAGGATGACGGCGCGCTCCACGGCGTTGCGCAGCTCGCGGATGTTGCCCGGCCAGTCGTAGTTCTTGAGCACCTCCATCGCTTCCGGGTGCACGCCGGAGACGCGCTTGGCCGAGTCCCCACGGAACTTGTCCACGAAGTGCTGGACCAGGATGGGCACGTCGTCCCGGCGCTCGCGCAGGGGCGGCAGGTGCAGCTGGAACACGTTGAGGCGGAAGTAGAGGTCCTCGCGGAAGCGCTGGTTCTTGATCTCCTGCTTCAGGTCGCGGTTCGTGGCGGACAGCACGCGCACGTCCACTTCGATCTCCACCTTGCCACCCAGGCGGCGCAGGCGGCCCTCTTCCAGCACGCGCAGCAGCTTGGCCTGCAGGTCGATGGGGATCTCACCCAACTCGTCCAGGAAGAGCGTGCCGCCGTGGGCCATCTCGAACACGCCCGGGCGGCGCTGATCCGCGCCGGTGAAGGCGCCGCGCTCGTGGCCGAAGAGCTCGGACTCAATCAGCGTCGCGGGGATGGACGCGCAGTTGATGGCGATGAAGGGCTTGTCGCGGCGCAGGGACAGGTTGTGCACCGTGCGGGCGACCACTTCCTTGCCCGTGCCGGACTCGCCGCTGATGGAGACGCTGGCCTTGGAGGGGGCCACCTTCTCCATCATCTCGATGACCTTGCGCATCCCGGTGGAGCTGGCGATGAGGTCCGTGGAGCCCAGCTGCTTGAGGCGGCGCCGGAGCGTCTGCACCTCGCGCAGGGTCTCCTTCTTCTCCAGCGCGCGGTCGATGCAGACCTTGAGCCGCGCGGTGTCCAGCGGCTTCACGATGAAGTCGTAGGCGCCCTCGCGGATGGACTCCACGGCGGTGTCGATGGTGCCGCGGCCGGTGAGGAACACGACCGGGCAGTCCGGCAGCTCCTCGCGCAGGTTGCGCAAGAGCCACAGGCCATCCGTCTCCGGCATGGCGAGGTCCGACAGGACGACGTCGGGCCGGAACTCACCGGCCTTGCGGAGGGCGTCATGCCCGTCGAACGCGGTCTCGACCTTGTGACCCCAGGTGGACAGCATCTCCGCCAGGGCCTCGCAGGTCTCACGTTCGTCATCCACGGCCAGGATTCGTGCGCTGCCCAAGGTGAAAACCTCCACTGCGATGAAGCGTGATGAAACCGGATGGAAGACCGACCGCGCCCGAAGGGGAGAACCTCAGGTGCGCGGGAACACGAGGCGGCACGTTCCCGCCTCCACGAAGAACTCGATGCCCAGCTGGGCCGCGCGGAGCGTCAGCGCGGCCACGGTGTCCGACGCTCGCTCGGGCGCCGAGGAGCCGTCCGCGACCTCCAGCACCGCGTTCGGCCCTTCCGCGCGGACCGAGACGACCACCGTGGAGCCGGACTCCGCGCGATGGAAGGCGCGCATCAGCACCTGCACCAGGAAGAAGCCCAGCTCGGTGGTGTCCTCCAGGTGGGCCTGCACGTCCGGCTCGATGTCGCGCTGGACCTGGAGGCGGCGCCGGCGGCTCTCATGGCCCAGCACGTCCAGGGCCTTGCCGGTGGCGTCCGACAGCGGCGCGTCCCCGGAGGGGCCCGCTCCGCGAAACACGATGAAGTCCGAGAAGAGCTTGAGCAGGCCGTCCACGCGGGCGATCTGCTCGCGCATCGCCTTGAGGTTCTTCTCCTGGGTGGCCGGCACCTGGCCGGACTCGCCCTTGAGCTTCTCGGAGAGCACCTCGAGATGGATGGCGAGCGCGTTGAGCGGGTTGCGCACGTCGTGCAGCAAGCTGTCCATCAAGGGCGGAACCGCGTCGTAGCGGGCCGCGCCCACCACCGGGTCCGACACTTCCTGGACAGAAGGCACACTGATAGCCATGAGAGATGAGTTAACCACCTGGAACTCCTAGGAATTTCCGTCGCCCCACCCCCGCCGCCGCCCTACCGAGCCAGGATTTAGGGAGCACCCCAGGGATCGTCAACCCTGGGTCGGTAATTCTTGCCGGAGTTCTAAAATTCCCGTGTCGGAACAGCCACTTACGACCTCTCGCAAGTGTCATTCAACGAACGGGAACCCCATCCCGGGCGATCAGCGTGTCCAGGGGTTGTCCACCCCCGGACAGCGCGTCCGCCCTCAGGTGCCGGTGGCGGGCGAAGGCGGCTGGGCAGCGGCGCCCACGCCCACGAGCTGGAGGCCCAGCCGGGCGGCGTACTCGAAGATGCGCGGGTCCCGGTAGAACTCGCCAAAGACGATGCGGGTGCAGCCGCTGTTGGCGATCAGCTTGAAGCACGGCCAGCACGGGCTGGCGGTCGTGTAGATGGTCGCCCCGTCGATTCCGACGCCGTTCTTGGCGGCCTGGATGATGGCGTTGGCCTCCGCGTGGACGGTGGCCACGCAGTGGCCGTTCTCCATCATGTGGCCCACTTCATCGCAGTGGGGCAGGCCGCGGATGGCGCCGTTGTAGCCGGTGGACAGGATGGTCTTGTCCCTCACCAGCACCGCGCCCACGTGCTTGCGGTCGCAGGTGGCGCGCGTGGCCACCTGCTGGGCGATGTCCATGAAGTACTGATCCCAATTGCCCCGAGCGGACATGCGCGTGAACCCTCCAGCGAAAGAGCCCGCAGCTCTAACGCTGGATCAGGCCCGCACCAATTTCTCGGTCCGGGGCTGTTGGATCAGCGACTCGCCGTCTTCTGGGGCCCCGCACCCTCCGCGTCCGCGGAGCGCTCCAGGAGCCGGCCGAAGCCTTTCGCCTGGAGGAAGCCGCGCACCTTGGCGCTGGGCGCGGCGAACGTCTCGCCGGGCATGGGCACGTCGAAGCTGAAGTTCTGGGAGGCGACCTCGAAGTCCACCTTCGCGGTGCGGTAGCCCTCCACGATGGCCAAGAGCCGCCCCGTCTCGATGCTGAAGATGCCACCGCCGGAGGCCCCATAGCCGATGGGCGCGTCCGTCTTCAGCATGCGCGGGTGCTTCGTCTCCTTGTCCCACTCCACCTGGGACACCATGCCGCCGGAGATGGACAGCGCGCGGCCGTACGGGGACGCCGCCACCACCACGTCCTCGCCCGGCTCCGGTTCGTCGTCCGCGGCCAGCTCCGCCACGGGCCACGTCACGCCCGTCACGCGCAGCAGCGCCAGGTCCACGTCCGGCACCTGACCCGTGGCCACCACCTCCGCCAGGTACTCGTGCGTCTCCGCGCGCCGGTCCAACACGACCTTGAGCACAGGCTCTTTCAGGTCGCCCTGCTCCACCGCGTGCGCGTTGGTGAGGACATAGCTGACGGGCCCGGCCTCACCGGCCTCCGTGCCAATGACGACGCCCGACGCCGAGCGGCGCACCTTGCCGTCCTCCGTCGTCACCAGCCGCACGTTGAGCGGGAGGATGCGCCGCACCATCGCCTTGCGCGTCGGTTGCGGCGTGGGCTCGGGCCGGGACAGCGCCCGCTCCACCCGGAGCGGAGCCTGCGTGTGCGTCGCGACCGGAGTGTCCTCGGAGGACTGCGACGGGGCACTGGCGCACGACACGAGGGCCCACAGGAGGGGGGTGCCCAACAGCAACCGGTTCATCAACACTCCAGGCGCAAGGATGAGGAGGGACGAAAAGACGACGACACACGCGCAACTCGGTGCGAAGCCGCATCATCCCGAGCCCTGGCCCGGATTGGGAAGCAGACGAGCAGGCATCGGCTTCCTGGATGCCTGCCCTCCGCCACCCGTCAGGTGTAGCGCTGACGCATCAGGAACAAGATGGCGTCCTTCGCGCAGAACTCGCAGTAGCCGTAGCGCTCCGCCATCGTCTTGAGCGTGTCCTGCACCTGCGTCTGCTCGCGCGAGGAGAGCTGGTTGCGGTCCTCGGAGAGGTACTTGAGGACGTTCTCCTTGTTCTTGCGCAGCACGCGCTTGCGCTCCTCGAAGTAGTGGTCGCGCAGGCGCTTGAACATGTCCGGGAAGATGCGCGGGTAGTCCATGGCGCCGTCCGGGTTGTCCAGCCGGTGCGCGCCAATGCTTGCAATCAGCCCGCGGCGGAAGTCCGCGGGGGCCTCGCCCTGCGGCATCACGATGGCCTCCACCTCCGCCATGCGCGCCTCGTCCGGCTTCTCCGATTCGCCCGTCACGCGGTTGCGCATCTTCTCCCCGCGCACCCAGTGGCTGACGCTCTGGATGTAGCGCTCCACCAGCTCGCGGTACTGGCCTTCCGACACCAGGCCCATGGAGTCGCGCACCTCCGAGTCCACGCGGTCCAGGTACGTGCCCTCCACCACGCGCACGAAGGTTTCGTGGTCGTGGTAGCCGTCCATCACCTCCTGGAGGAGGAACTCGTAGACGCTCTTGTCCTTGCAGAGCGCGTGCAGCTCTTCCAACACCGCCAGCGCGTGGAGGCACTTGTAGTCGGGGTTCTGCGCGGCGTTGAAGAGGGCCGTCTTGATTTCGCGCGCGCTCGCACCGGAGCGCCCCTCGTAGTTGGGGTACGCGTCGGACTCCTCGTACATCTCCTCGCGCAGCTTGAGCAGCTCCTTGGTGTTCGCGGAGGACAGCCGCGCGGGCACTCCCGCCTCCTGGTACAGGTGAAGCTTCTCCACCGGGGCCACCTGCTCCACCAGCGGCTTCACGTTGGCCGGGTAGCGGTCCGGGATGGGCTTCTTCAGGCGCGTGAGCACCGCCCACATCGCGGCCACCTCCGTCGCGTGCGGCGCCACGTGCTTGCCCACGGACGTCGCGGTGATCTGCGCGTCGTAGATCTCCTGCTCGACCTTGTAGCGGCGCAGGTACGGCACGCGCACCAGCTCGATGCGGCCCTTGAACGACGCGAAGTCCGGCAGCTCCTTGAACGCGTTCAGGTGCTTCTCGTTGGAGGACGCGATGAGCACCTCGTCCAGCTGGAGCACGAAGGGCTCCAGCGGCACCTCGCCCGTCTCACTGAAGCCCAGCAGGTACTTGAAGGCCTCCAGCGGGCGCTTGAGCAGGTCCGCGTACTCGATGAGGCCGCGGTTGGCGTGCACCAGCGGACCGTGCGGCTCGAAGAGCACCGTGCTGTGCAGCGCGGCCGGCATGTTGAGCTGGGTGCGGTCCGCGGAGATCTGCTGCGCGGCGGCGTCCACGCTCATCTGCGGCTCCACCGTCACCGTGCCCACCTGGTAGCGGCGCGACACGTAGAAGCGCTCCACCTGCACGTGGCGCAGGACCTTGAGGTAATCGCCACCGTAGGAGTTGAGCAGCGCGGTGTAGATGCGGCGGCACTTGGCGCACAGCTCGCCGTCGCGCACGTAGTCGGACAGGATGAAATCCCCCGTCGACCCGTCACCGTTGCCCAGCCCCTTCTTCTTGAGCGCACCCTCCAGCAGCGCCTTGCGCTCCGTGGGGGGCACCGCGAACAGCGGGTGGTCGCGCAGCTCACAGGGCATGCGCAGGTCCAGGGCCTCCGCGTCCAGGTGGGCGTACGTGGTGAGCTCACCCTCGGCGGTCTTCGCGCCCGCGCGCTCGCCGAAGCCGATGGAGCCCTTGATCAGCTTCTCTGACGGGAAGACCCACGCGATGCGGTAGAGGGCCCCTTGAGGCTGACGGGAGTAGTCCTCCATGCCCTGCTTCAGCGCGTTGACCAGGCTGGACTTCGCGCTGCCGTTGGGGCCGTGCAGCATGATGAGCTTGTTGATGCGACCGGCGCGCACGAAGTTGCCCAGGATGCGGTAGAGGGCGTTCTGCACCTCCTCCTGCCCGGCGACGCGGCCGTCATGTTCAGCGGACGGGACGTCGAAGACCTTGAAGCGCCGGATGGTGCCGGTGGGGTGCGGCACCATTTCCGTGCCGTAGTGGTCCATCACGTCCCGCAGGTACTGCGCCGCGTTGCGCGACTGGCCCTTCGGGTCCGTGAAGAAGAGCGACAGGTACTCCTCGAAGGACAGGATGGACCGGTTCTTGACGAAGTCGGCGCTGACCTGTGCGCCCACCTCCTGCAGATAGCCCTTCGCTTCCACGGCGGCTCCCCTCTGTGGATGGGTGGTCTCTCGGATGTAGCCACGGCGCTTCGCCGTCGCATGTGAACCCCTGGGGCTGACCTTCGTTCCCGGCCCTAGGGATGTAAAGCGACCCGCCCTGCCCTCGCGGGCGGTGTGTTCGGGGTCGCGCGCTTGGATGCCGGCCGTGTCCCACCCGGCCAGGCGGGCGGCCAGGGGTGGAAGGTCCAGGCGCGCTGGAAGTTTGAGGACGTCCGTCGGATGACGGATGGTTCGCGATTCGCGGACCCGGGACGGGTGAGATACGGTCCCGGCAAGCCACACCCCATCCGCCGCAACGCCTCACCCGGAGCCCACACGCGATGCACAAGGAGCCCATCATCGGCATCGACCTCGGCACGACGAACTCGTGCGCGGCGATCGTCGAGGACAGCGGGAACGTCAAGCTCATCCCCTACAAGGGCGGCGAGTACACCATCCCCTCCATCTTCGCCATCGACGACAAGGGCAACGAGCTCATCGGCTTCGAGGCGAAGCGCCAGTGGCAGCTCAACCCGCGCAACACCGTCTACGGCTCCAAGCGCCTGGTGGGGGTCAACTTCAGCAGCGACGTCGTCGGCACGATGAAGAAGGCCGTCGCGTACAACATGCGCGCCGGCGCCAAGAACGACGTCACCCTGGACGTCGGCAAGAAGGAATTCACCCTCCAGGAGATCAGCGCCAAGATCCTGGGGAAGATCCGCGACGTCGCCGCCAACTACCTGAAGACGCCCATCAAGCGCGCGGTGGTGACGGTGCCCGCGTACTTCAACGACCGGCAGCGCCAGTCCGTGAAGGACGCCGGCAAGCTGATCGACCTGGAGGTGGTGCGCATCATCAACGAGCCCACCGCGGCGGCGCTCGCCTACGGCGTGGGCAAGACGTTGAAGGAGAAGGTCGTCATCTACGACCTGGGCGGCGGCACCTTCGACGTCTCCATCATCGAAATCCGCGACCGCGTCTTCGAGGTGAAGGCCACCGGCGGCGACGTGTTCCTGGGCGGCATCGACTTCGACAACGCCATCATCCACCACGTCCTCAAGGACTTCGCGGCCAAGACGGGCATCGACCTGGCCACGGACCCGGTGGCCATGCAGCGCATCAAGGACCTGGCCGAGCGCACGAAGATTGATTTGTCCGCGCGCGAGGAAGTGCCCTTCAACATCCCCTTCATCACGATGACGGCGCAGGGCCAGCCGCTGAACATCGAGATGAAGTTCACGCGCAAGATGCTGGAGCAGCTGACGAACCAGCTGGTGGACCGCACCCTGCAAATGGTGGCGCGCGTGCTGGTGGACTCGGGTCTGTCCACCAAGGACATCGACGAAGTGATGCTGGTGGGCGGCCAGACGCGCATGCCCGTCGTGCAGGACCGGCTCACCAAGTTCTTCGGCAAGCCGCCCAGCAAGGGCGTGCACCCGGACGAGGCGGTGGCCATTGGCGCGGCGCTCTACGCGCACTCGCTCGAGGACAACACCAACCTGCGCATCCAGCTGCTGGACGTGATTCCCATGGCCATTGGCCTGGAGCGCGGCGACGGCGGCTTCCACGTCGTCTTCCCGCGCAACGCGTCTATCCCCAACGCGAAGCAGCTGCTGGCCACGACGAGCATCGACAACCAGACCGAGCTCGCCATGCGCATCTACCAGGGCGACCACGACACGGTGGCGCGCAACGACCTGCTGGGCGAGTTCACCTTCTCCGGGATCATGCCCGCCAAGGCCGGCACGGTGAACGTGGAGATCATCTTCGACGTGAGCGTGGAGGGCATCCTCACCATGCGCGCGAAGGACCCCGCCACCGGCCGCGAGATGAAGACCACGGTGCGCGTCACGCAGAACTGAAGCACCTGGCGCCAGAAACACCACGGCGCCCCTGCCTGCTGGAGGCGAGGGGCGCCGGATGGAATCACCGACCGTCTGGGGGAAACCTCAGGCGGTCTTCTTTTCCTTCTCCATGACGATCTGCGGAGGCTCGTGCTTGGTGATCACCTGCTCGGTGATCTTGCACTCCTTGACGCCCTCGCGGAACGGCACGTCGTACATGATCTCCAGCATGGCGTCCTCCATGATGGCGCGCAGGCCGCGCGCTCCGGAGTGACGGCGCATCGCCTCGCGAGCGATGGCGCGCAGCGCTTCCTTGGTGAAGGTGAGCTTCACCTTCTCGATCTCGAACATCTTCTGGTACTGCTTCACCAGGGCGTTCTTCGGGATCGTGAGGATGGTGACGAGGTCATCCTCCTTCAGGTCGTTGAGCGTCGCGATCATCGGCAGACGGCCGATGAACTCCGGAATCATTCCGAACTTCATCAGGTCTTCCGGCTCGGTCATCGCCAGCAGCTCACCCACGCTGCGCTCTTCCTTGTGGGTGATCTTCGCGCCGAAGCCCAGGCCCTTCTCACCCACGCGGCGCTTGATGACGCCGTCGATGCCGTGGAAGGCACCGCCGCAGATGAAGAGGATGTTGGTCGTGTCGACCTGGACGTACTCCTGCTGGTTGTACTTCTTGCCGCCGCGCGGGGTGACGTTGGCGCGGGTGCCTTCGATGATCTTCAGCAGGGCCTGCTGCACGCCCTCGCCGCCCACGTCGCGGGTGGCGCTGGGCATGTCGCCCTTGCGGGCAATCTTGTCGATCTCGTCGATGTAGACGATGCCGCGCGCGGCCTTCTCCACGTCATAGTCGGCGTTGTGGAGGAGGTTCTGGATGATGTTCTCGACGTCCTCACCCACGTAGCCGGCCTCGGTGAGGCTGGTGGCATCCGCGATGGTGAAGGGGACGTTGAGGAAGCGCGCCAGGGACTGCGCGAGCAGCGTCTTGCCAGAGCCCGTGGGGCCGATGAGCAGGATGTTGCTCTTCTGCAGCTCCACGTCCTCGCCGCCAGGGGCCTTCACCCCGGGGCGCGGCCGGGCAGTCGGCTTCTTCTGATAGATGCGCTTGTAGTGGTTGTACACCGCGACCGAGAGGACCTTCTTCGCCTGGTCCTGGCCGATGACGTAGTCGTCGAGGAACGCCTTGATCTCCAGCGGCGTGGGCAGGCTGACCTGCGGCTTGCCTTCCTCGCGTTCGTTCTCGTCCGCGATGATGTCGTTACACAGCTTGATGCACTCGTCGCAGATGTAGACCGTGGGTCCGGCAATGAGCTTCCGGACCTCGCGCTGCGACTTTCCGCAGAACGAGCAGGACAGGTTGACGTGGTGCTCCTTCTTCACTGCCGCCTCCGAGTTCGCCGGTCCCGGTTCGGGACCTTCTCCACCGACCACCGCACTCCATCACCCCGCGAAGCCGCCCACGTCTTTCGACGGCTTCAAGCCCACCTACAGGCCCTGAACCCACTATAGGGCCCTCCCCTTCGGGCAGGAAGCCCGGTGGAAGCGCCCTATCCTTCCGAGCGTTCAGCCCAGGTCAACGGGTCGGTCTTGGATAACAGCGACTCAGGCGTCCGTCACGCTCGACGCGAGTTCTTCGACATCGTCCGCCAGGGAGGCCGCCCGCTCGGCGACAGCGTTGGGGACTCGACGGCTTCCCGCCAGCTCGGAGGCGAGCTTTCGCGCCAGCTGCGCCAGTTTCCGTACCTGGAGGCTCTCCGGGGGCGGCTCGGGCGGGGGC
>NZ_RAWQ01000109.1:0-33578 GCF_003668965.1 Corallococcus sp. AB030 | reverse complement strand
CCCCCCCAACGGCCGTGCGATCAGCCCGGACCGGGAGCGTCCAACCGCCTCCTGGAAGCAGCACGTCACGAGGGCATGGATGAGTTCCGCTCATTGCCGCGTCGCGCCACCCGGGGGCAGAAAGGTGCTGGCGAACACCCGTGACATCAGGGTCCTTGAGTCGGGAGGCCGCGTTCGGAGTATAGGGGCGTCCCTTTCTTTCCCCTTCGAGGTCGTCCGCCCGTGTCTCGGCCCCGGTTGATCAAAGAGAACTCCGCGCCGCTCTCCCTGCCCCGAGAGCAGCTCATTCGCATCCATGACCTGATGGTGAAGGCGCGCGTCCTGGAGGAGCGCCTGATCCAGATGTACAAGCAGGGCCACGGCTACTTCTGGATCGGCGGCCCCGGTGAGGAGGCGTTCAACGTCCCCCTGGGCATGCTGATGAAGGTCGGCGAGGGCCCGGCCTACGACTACCTGCACGCGCACTACCGTCAGTCCGCGACGCTGCTCGCCATGGGCGAGGAGCCCATCGGGGCGCTGCGGCAGATGAAGAACACGGCCACGGACCCCTACTCCGGCGGCCGCAACTTCGCGGGCCACTTCAGCCGGCGCTCGAAGAACATCGCGCCCGTCACCTCCCCCATCGAGGTGCAGTACGCCGTCGCGCCGGGCACGGCCATGGCCCAGAAGCGCCACGGCGGCGACGGCATCACCATCGTCACCGGCGGCGACGCGGGCACGGCCGAGGGCGATTTCGCCAGCTGCCTCATCTGGAGCAGCCGTCCGGCCAACCCGCTGCCCATCCTGATCATCGTCACCAACAACAAGTGGGGCATCAGCACCACTTCGGACGGCCAGCACGGCGAGACGAACATCAGCGACCGCGCGCGCGCCTTCAACATCCAGGCGAAGACCATCAACGGCAATGATCCGGTGGAGTCCTACCAGGAGATCCAGGCCGCGATGGAGTACGTGCGCAAGGAGCGCAAGCCCTTCTTCATCGAGGCTCGCGTGTCCCGCCTGTACGGGCACTCGTCCGCGTCCGGCGCCAACTTCGTGAACGAGGAGCAGGACTGCCTGCGCCTGTTCGAGGCGCGGCTGGAGCAGGAAGGCGTCCTCAACCGCGAGCAGATGGACGAGGCACGCACCCGGTATTCAGAGGAGCTGGCCGCCGCGGCGCGCACCGTTCGCGACGAGCCGCAGCCCTCTGGCGACTCCATCTGGGAACACATCTACGCGGAGAAGAAATAACCATGGCGAACATGGCACAGGCCATCCGCATGGCCCTGCACTACGCGGAAGAGAACCTGGGCGTCACCGACATCTTCGGCGAGGACGTGGGTGCCCCGCTGGGCGGCGTCTTCACCTGCACGCAGGGCCTGAAGACGGCGTGGAACAGCCCCCTGGACGAGCGCGGCATCATCGGCGCGGCCATGGGCCTGGCGATGGCGGGCCACCGCCCCGTCGCGGAGATCCAGTTCTGCGACTACATCTACAACACCATCGACCTGCTCAAGCTCGTGGGCAACACGCACTGGTCCACGAACGGTGACTGGTCCGTGCCCATGGTGGTGCGCACGCCCGTGGGCAGCGGCATCCGCGGGTCGCTGTACCACTCGCATTCCTTCGACGCGACGATGACGCACATCCCCGGCTGGAAGGTCGTCATGCCCTCCACGCCACTGGACGCGTACGGCCTGCTCATCTCCGCGTGCCAGGAGCCCAACCCCGTCATGTTCCTGGAGCCCAAGGCGCTCCTGCGCGTGAAGGGCGACGAGCGCATCCCGGGCGAGCCCGACGACGACCGCGCGCTGTCGAAGATGATCGACGCGCCCCTGGGTGACCGCTCGCAGTGGAAGCCCCAGTGGCCCCTGGTGGAGGCGTTCGCCATCCCCATTGGCAAGGGCAAGCTCGTGCGCGAGGGCACCCAGGCCACGGTCATCAGCTACGGCCGCACCATGCCCCTGTGCATCAAGGCCGCCGCCCAGTTGGAAGAAGAGGGCCTGAGCGTGGAGGTCATCGACCTGCGCTCGCTCTGGCCGTACGACTGGGAGATGATCAAGGCCTCCGTCCAGAAGACGGGCCGCGTGCTCTTCGTCAACGAGGACACGGAGGTCACCAACTTCGGCGAGCACCTGGTCCGGCGCACCGTGGAGGAGCTGTTCTACTCGCTGCTCGCGCCGCCCCGGCTGGTCGCCGGCAAGTTCGTCCCGGGCATCGGCCTGGCGGACGCGCTGGAGATGGCGTCCGTGCCGCAGCAGAACGACGTCACCACCGCCCTGCGCAACCTCTGCCGCGAGCAGCCGTAGGCGCTGGCCCGGGTTTCCGCCTACACCGCAGAAAGACATCCGGGCCGCCGTTCCTCTTTGGAGGCCGGCGGCCCAGTCGTTAGAATCCCAACTTCCGTGTCCCAGCCCATCGTCCGCACCATGACCCCCGCCCCAGACGCCAACGCCTTCCGCATCCGCCGCGCGCGTCGCGGTGACGCCGAGGTCATGGCCCAGCTGCTGCGCGAGCTGGGCTACCCCCAGGGCACCGATCAGCAGACGGTGCACTGGGTCATCAGCCATCCGGAGATTGAAATCTTCGTCGCGGGAGACCCCCAGGACCGCGCGGTGGGAATGGTGTCCTTCTCCCACCGGCCGCAGCTGCGGCTGCGCGGGCGGGTGGCCACCGTGGACGAGCTGGTGGTGTCCGAAGGCTGGCGCCGCCGGGGCGTGGGCCGCGCGCTGCTCGCGCAGGTGGCCCAACGGGGCAAGGTGCTGAGCGTGAAGCAGTTGCAGCTCATCGCCCCCATCAACGTCACCGAGGAGACGCGCGCCTTCTACCGGGCGTGCGGCTACGTGGAAGGTGACTCCGGGGTGTTCCGCCACGCGGAGTACGAGCAGCCCCAGCGGTAGCGGGAAGCGTCCGCGAGGGCCCGGCGTCCTGGCCGGGCTCCTTCGCGGAGTGAAGCGTTTCAGCGCTTGAAGCTCGCGATGACGCGGCGCAGGCGCTCGTGGTCCTCTTCGCTCACGTCGATGAAGCGCACGCCGATGGCCTCCGCCTCGTCGCGCACCCAGGCGACGACGCCGGTGAGGTGGAAGTCCTCCCCGTCGATGACCATGGCCAGCCGCACCTGCGCGCCCACGTCGTAGGACTTGCGCGTGCGCAGGCACAGACCGCCGGCGGACACATTCAGCGAGTAGGCCCGCAGCGCGCGCGCCGCGTCCTCCATCTGCTCGAAGCGCACTTCGAACCGCGCCGCCACGCGCTCCTCGGCGCGACGGTTCATGTACGGGTCTGGCTCCACCGGCCCATCCAACTTCGTGTTCATGCGCACCCTGACCCCCTCGGTTCTCGGACCGGAAGTGTCGGCTGGTTTCCAGGCCCGGTTCAAGGGCCCACGGACTACGGAATGGCTCGTGTAAGTCCCAGGCTACTTCGAAGCCAGGAGTTTCCGGATGAGTGCACGTCTCGTGTTGTTGGGTGGAGCCCTGATGTTGGGGCTGTGGGTGGCGGGCTGCGATGACGGAGAAACTGTCCGCCCGCCAACGGATGGGGGCACGTCCCTGGATTCCGGGACCGATGGCGGAGATTCCGGGACTGTCGATGCTGGCGATGGCGGCGGCGGTGGAGGCTCCGACTTCGCGTGCAACGTGGCGAAGCAGGAGGGCTGTGCCGCGGGCCAGAGCTGTCTCTACTCGGACCTGGCGGATGGCGGCACGGGCAGTCAGTGCTTCGCGGCCGCGTGCGACGTGGTTCGCCAGGACTGTCCGTCCGGACAGCGGTGCACCTACGTGGGAACGGACGGAGGCACCACCGCGCGCCAGTGCGTCGCCGCGGGCACCTCCACGGAGGGCGCGCCGTGCACGCTGGCCGAGTCGCCTCCGGGCCAGACGTATGACACGTGCGCCGCGGGCCTGTACTGCAAGGACGAGTCGCAGGACGACGGCGGCACGGGCTTCTTCTGCCGCAAGCTGTGCCACGCGCCGTCCGACTGTGGCTCCGGCGAGTGCAACACCGTGCTGCGGCTGAACGGCACGCGAGAGCTGCCGCTGGTGTGTGGCCCCGCGTCCGCGCGGTGCGATCCGTTCGCGCAAGACTGCGAGAGCCCGCTGGCCTGCTACCCGGCCGCCAACGGCGCGGTGTGCGCGGGCCAGGGTTCGCTGCCGGAAGGCGCCGCGTGCGAGTTCAGCAACCAGTGTTCACAAAGCAGCACCTGCGTGATGACCGGCGGCAGCGGCACGTGCCGGGCGCTGTGCCGCCTGCCCGCGGGCTCACCGGGGTGTGCGAACGGCGCGACCTGCCGGGCCATCAACAACAACAACGGCGACGTGGGGGCCTGCGTCCCGTAGGCAGCGGATTGCCCACGGAAGGAAGCGTCCCCACCCGGGGTGGCGAGCGCGCGGGTCCGCCAGGGGCCCGGCCCGCCACCTCGTGGGGGAAGTCCTGCGCCGTCCGTGCCCGGCTGTTGGAAGTTCACGGTCCGTGGCGATTGGCTCGCGCCATGAATCCCCGGGTCGCCACGCGGGCACATCGTGCACATTGTCTTGCGCCGGGAGGTCGTGGGCATGGGTCTGAGGATGGCGCTGCGCTGGGGGTGTTTCGGTGCCCTGAGCGTGCTGGTGGGGTGTGGAGGCATGGATGACGGCCGCTCGCCCGAGGAGTCCTCCGGGCCGGGCCGCACGGACGCGGAAGTGAACGCGCCCGCCGCCACGGAGTCCGTGGAGGCCGCCCCCACGCTGACGCTGCACGACGGACACCAGGTGCAGGCCACTCCGCCCGTGGCGCCCCTGCCCACGCAGTTCCAGCCCGCCTTCCATCAGTCGCTGCGCGAATCCGTCTCCGTGGGGAGCTTCACCACGTACCGGATCAAGGTGCCCCTGGGGCGCGCGGGCAGCCGCGTGCGCGTCACCTTCCGCTCCGGCGACGGCAGCCTGACGCTGCAGCGGGCCACGGTGGCGAAGGCCGGCGCCAATGGCGCGCTGGGTTCCGCGCCGGTGGCGCTCACCTTCGGCGGACAAGCGGGCTTCACCACGGGCACGCGCACGCTGGTGACGTCGGATCCCATCGCCTTCCCGGTGGGCTTCCGAGACGAGGTGGCCATCTCCTTCGAGGTGAAGGGCGCGCTGGGCAAGAGCCGCATCCAGGCGTTCCCGGACAGCTGGATGAGGACCGGCGCCTTCGCGACGACGCAGGGCGCGCTGGGCGGCCAGACCTGGGAGTACGCCACGGGCGTTGCGACGGTGGACGTGGAAGGAGCGCCGGGCCGGGCCTTCGTCGCCATTGGAGACAGCATCACCGAGGGCTACACGGGCACGTGGAACGACACGCGCAACGCGTGGCCGTCCCGGGTGGAGAAGCAGCTCGGGGTGCCGGTGGTGAACTCGGGCGCGTCCGGGCAGGGGTTCTGGGACGCGAACCTCCAGCTGCCGCAAGAGGTGCTCTCCCTGCAGGGTGTCACCGACTGCGTCGTCCTGCTGGGCGTCAATGACCTGGCCGCGGAGGGCATGACGGTGCCGAAGCTGCAGCAGCGCATGACGCAGCTGCTGGATCAGCTCCAGCCCATGTGCAAGCTGTGGGTCAGCACGCTGCTGCCCAAGGAGAAGATGGGCGCGGACGGCGGTGACTTCGAGCTGATGAAGGCCCAGCGCCACGAGTTCAACGCGTGGCTGCGCTCCCTGACGCGCGCGCAGATCATCGACCTGGAGGCCGTGACGCGGCAGCCGGGCAACGTGGACCTCTTCATCGACGGGCTGGAGGTGGACGGCATCCACCCGTCCGTGGAAGGCCACCGGGTCATGGCGGACGAGGCGGCGCGGACCCTCAAGGCGAAGGGCGGTCTGTAGCGCCTGCCCGGCTGGAAACCGCACGGAGGGTTTGAATAGGTTCGCGGCCGTTGCGTCCAGGCGGTGTTCCCGTCTTTCACAACTCCCGGAGCTTTCCCCCATGCGCGCGCTTCCCACCGCCCTCGTCGTCGCCTGCCTCGCCCTGCCCTCGCTCGCCCACGCGGCGTCGCTGCGGTGTGGCAACAAGCTCGTGTCGGAGGGGGCGTCGCAGGCGGACGCGGTGGCGAAGTGCGGCCAGCCCGTGTCGACCGAGACCAAGCGCGAGCGCGTGACCAACAAGTCCCGGGAAGGCAGGCGGGACGGGTCGCGCCGCGGGGACTCCTCCACGGAGTTCTCGACCTCGACCTCCGTGGAGGAGTGGACCTACAACTTCGGGCCCAACCGGCTGTTGCAGGTGGCCATCTTCCGCGACGGCCTGCTGGTGGACGTGCGCAGCGGCGGCTACGGCTACTGAGTCCAGCGCCGCGCGATCTGGTCTTGGCGGTTGAATAGCTTCGGGTCCGCCACGTCCAGGCCGTGTTCCCTGCCTTTTCTCCTCCTCGGAGCGTCCCCCATGCGCGCCCTTCCCGCCGCCCTCGTCCTCGCCGGCCTCGCCCTGCCCTCCCTCGTCCACGCGTCCGCGCTGCGCTGTGACAACAAGATCGTGTCGGAAGGAGCTTCGCAGTTGGACGCGCTGGCCAAGTGTGGGCAGCCCGCGACGAAGCAGAGCAAGACGGAGTACGTGACCCACAAGGTCAAGGAAGGGGCGCGGGGTGAGACGCGCTACGGGGAGGCCTCCACGGAGGTCACGACCTCCACGACCGTGGAGGAGTGGACCTACAACTTCGGGCCCCACCGGTTGCTCCAGGTGGCCATTTTCCGTGACGGCCGGCTGGTGGACGTGCGCAGCGGTTCCTACGGCTACTGAGGCCCCAGGTACTGCTCCAGCTGTTGGCGCATGATCTCCGGCCGCCGGATCAGCGCTGACCGGAAGAACAGGAGGTTCTCGCGCCAGCCCTCCATGGAGGCCGGCTGGCTCCAGCGCGCCACCTGGTCGGGCATCTCCAGCTCGAGCGCCTCCGCCGCCGCGTCCAGGGCCGCCGTCACCCGCTCCTCGGCGAAGGTGTGCTCGATGTGCCAGAGGAAGCGCTCGATGAAGCGGGCCTTGAACTCCGGCGACTGGAGCAGGCCCCTCAAGAGCAGCGTGGACCAGGCCCCCGCATCCGACGTCTCGTCCAACACGCGCCCCAGGCTGTCGTGGTCCGGACCGTGGAACAGGGCGGCGTCCAGGTCGTACACGAGCCAGCGCCAACGGCCGTCGTGTCCAAGGGCCGCGCCCGGCTCCAGCTTCTTCGTGCGCAGCCGCCAGAACTTCACGTTGTTCTGCGGCCAGTCCGAGTTGCCCAGGTAGAGCTGCGCGACCTGGTATTCGATGAAGTCCTCCACGTCCATCCGCGCGCGCACCCAGGCGGAGTGCTCCGGCACCGACAGGTCGTGCGTCGCCACGTAGTCGATGAGCTCCTGATAGGGCTGCTCGTCTCCCTCCTCCCCCACGTCCAGGACCCCGGCGTTCTCCAGGATGACCGCCTTCTTCCGGTCCACGCCGTAGTGTGACGCCAGGTAGTACTCGTCCAGGCGCTCGCGCAGCTCGTGCAGGCCCCAGTACTCGCCATTGAGGAACACGAGCGTGGGACGGCAGGCCTGGATCGCGAGCCGCGTCTCGGCCAGCAGGCCCTGAAGCATGCAGTCACGCAGCTTGGTGACGCCCTGGTCCTGTCCGGACGTGCGCGCGATCAGCCGGGTGAACTCCGTCACCGGGGAGCCGGGGAACACCGGCCCCGCGAACGTCTTCGGGCCATAGTCCTCCTTCGCGTACAGCCGCAGGCTCTTCTGCGGAAACGCCGCGCTGCCAGAACCGTGGATGCGCACGCCCGCGTCCTGGGCGAACACGCGCTGGCCGGAGGTTTCGAACCACTCCACGTGGACGGGGCGCTCCCACTCCTTGCCGTTCTGCATGTAGTTGGCCGCGAGCGGATCATCAGGCCGGGCCTCGGCGGCGAGGCCGGGGACGTAGATGCCCGTCTCCGGGTCGAAGAAGTTCGCCGCGTCGGTGACGAGCGACAGCACCGGCAGCGTGTACGGCGCCCGGCCAATGACGAACGTGCGCGTGCGGACCGGGCCCACCGGCTCCGCGCCCGCGAACTGCCGGTAGCGCACCACCGCGACCTGGGGCGGCTCCTCCAGCGGCGCGACCCACCGCAGGACTTCCGGGGCATCCAGCGGCGTCGTGGGAACGAAGGACCACCGCGCCGGAGGCGTGGAGCGCGCCAGCAGCGCGATGGGGGCCGTGTAGCGCGACGACTCGGGCGTGGGCGTGGAGCCGTCCCGCGTGAAGTACGTCCGCAACCCCTGGGCCGTGGGCAACGCCAGCAGCGTCTCCGGTTGATAGAGCCCGGGCCGTGCGTCGAACGTCAGGTGCTGGAAGTCGACGCGGGCCCGCGCCTCGGCCCCCTGCCTGTCGCGCGCCACCACCTCCAGCGACAGCGCGCGCCGGCCCGGCCACCAGGGCAGGCTCCAACGGCCACTGTCGATGTCGGCATGGCCCAGGAAGCGCCCGTCCTCGTACACCTGCACCCGTGACGGCCCGGCGTCGCTCGCCACCGCGCCGAACAGCCGGTGCGTGTCCGGTTCGTGCCCGTCGATGGTGACGCGAGGCCCGGAGGGCGGTGGAAGCTCGGCCTCATTCAGCCGCCGCTCGGGGGCGGGCTCACAGCCGGCCCCGGCGAGGAGGAGGAGACCCAGGACGAAGGACGCGAAGTGACGGAGACGCATGAGGGCCTCCGTCCTGTAGCAGACAATGCTTTGACCTCACACCGCCCTATGACACAGCGCGGCGGGAGCCCCCACCCTCAAGCGGGGGGCGCGGTGGCTTCGAGCAGGCCGTGCTTCTGGAGGAGCGCGGCCAGCGCGGGCGGCGCGAGCATCCAGTCCTCGCGCGTGGGCACCCAGCGCACGGGGGCCCCGGCGGCGGCGAGCCGCGCGTTCACCTCCGCGATCATCGGGACGAAGGTGGGCTGGGGCACGTCCCAGCTCCCCACGCCGGCCTGGACCTCCACGGCGCCGGGCTCCACGCGCACCGCGGGCTGGCCCTGCACCGGCTGGATGACGAACCCCGGCAGGTACGGCTGCATGGCGGCGGACAGGCGCTCCAGCAGCGTCGGGTCCTCGAAGGGGTGGGCGCCCTCCAGGTCGAAGAAGGTGGGCAGCTGCGCCTGGAGCTCGTCGCGCAGCGGGTTGTCCTTGCTGTCGCGCCAGGCGTGCTCGGCCAGGACGCGGGCCTCGTGGGGGATGCGGATCTCCCAGCGCTCCAGCAGCGCGAGCAACTCCGCCACGCGCTCCACCTCCTCCCAGGGCGGCTCCACGCGCGTGAGCCAGGACACCTCCGACACCGTCTCCCCCCGGCGAAGGCCCGTCACCCGGTCCCCCTTGCGCAGCTGGAAGGGCGGAGCCTGGGTGAACTCCGGATCCGGATAGAGGGCGGTGTGCAGCAACCCCGTCCCCTCTTCCGGGCGCACGCGCGCGAAGCCGTGCTTGGGGTTGATCTCCTCCACGACGAACGTGTCCTGGGCCATGGTCTCTTCTCTAACCGGTGTTCCGCATGCCCGCAGCGATGCCGTTGAGCGCCAGGAGGAGCGGCCGGTCGCACTCCGCGTCCCCGTCCCGCTTGCGCTTGAGCAGCTCCACCTGGAGGAAGGACATGGGGTCCACGTAGGGGTTGCGCAGCGCGATGCTCCGCTGCAGCTGCGGGTTGTTGTCCAGCAGCTTCGCCTCGCCCGTGAGCGACTTCACCGCGCGGCGCGTGCGGGAGTGCTCCTGCTGGATGCGCAGCCACAGGGGCCGCGTGGACGCGGGCGCCAGCTTCGCGTACCGCGCCGCGATGGCCATGTCCGTCTTGGCCAGCACCATGGTCACGTTGTCGATGACCGTGCGGAAGAAGGGCCATTCCTTGTACATGCGCTGCAGGAGCGCCGCGCCCTCCGGCGTGGCCGCGTATTCCTCCAGCGCGCTGCCCACGCCGTACCAGGCCGGGAGGATGGCGCGCGTCTGCGTCCACGCGAAGCTCCAGGGGATGGCGCGCAGCGTGTCCAGCCCGCCCGCCTTGCGCTTGCTGGGGCGCGAGCCGATGGGCAGCGCGGAAATCTCATCCACCGGCGTGCCCTTCATGAAGAACTCCACGAAGCCCGGGTCCTCCCAGACGAGCCCGCGGTACGCCTTGCGGCCGGACTCCGCCAGCGCGTCGAAGGCGGCGCGGAAGGCGGACTCATCCTCCGGGGACGGGCGCGGCTGCGCGTCCAGCGTGTGCAGCAGCACGCCGCCCACCACCAGCTCCAGCGTGCGCTGGGTGAGCTCCGGGCGCGCGTACTTGTGGTCCATCGCCTCGCCCTGTTCGGTGGCCTTGTAGGCGCCGGCCACCGTGCCCGGCGGCAGCGCGAGGATGGCCGTCTGGGCGGGGCCGCCGCCGCGCGCCACCGTCTCCCCTCGGCCGTGGAACAGGCGCAGGGGCACGTCGTTCTCGTCCGCCACCTGCGTGAGCGCCACCTGGGCGCGGTACAGCGCGGCGCTCGCGGCGAGCAGGCCCACCTCCTTGCCGGAGTCGCTGTAGCCCACCATCACCTCCTGCACCCCACGGCCCTTCAGGTGCTGGCGGTACTCCGGATGCGCGAAGAGCTGGCGCAGCACGTCCGGGCCGCCGTCCAGCGCGCCCAGCTGCTCGAAGAGCGGCGCCACGTCCACGGTGGCGCACTGGAGCTTCGGGTCCCAGAGCCCCGCGTGCTTCAGGCACTGGAAGGCCGCCAGCACGTCGTCCGCGGTGGAGGCCATGGAGAGGATGAGCGTGCGGCACACGGACTCGCCGCCCTCGTCCTGGCCCTCGCGCAGCTTCGCCAGCACCTCCAGCAGCCGCTTGCCGCCTTCGGTGGGGGCCGGCCCGCCGTTGAAGGACGCCGCCGCGCTCACCGCGTCCTCCGCGGGGGCGCGCACCTCCAACTCGCCCAGGCCCAGGCCCAGCGCACGGACGCGCTCGGACATGCGGCGCACCTCGCGCAGGCCCGCGTGCTCCGCGCGCGCCGCGAAGAGCGACCGCTCCAGCACCGCCAGGTCATCCCCCAGCGCCTCCGGCGAACGGTAGGCCTCGGCCCGCAGCGTGGACTCCCGCCCCTGCCGCCGCGCCAGCACGTGCTCCAGCGCCAATGAAAGCCGCTCCTCCATGAAGCGCAGCTTGCGGCGCCAGGGCTCGCCCAGCGTGCGCGGGCCCTGCTGCTTCGCCACGTCCGGCAGCGCCTTCGCGTCCTCCTCCAGCGAGCGCTCCAACTCCTGCGTGGGGCGCGCGTGCCGCTCCGACTGGGACAGCATCCCGCCCAGCAGCTCCACGTCGCGCAGGAGCAACCGCAGGCCCCGGGCGCGGTGCGCGCGCAGCGTGTCCGCGAACACCTCCGGCGTCACCAGCGGGTTGCCGTCCATGTCGCCGCCCACCCACGAGTGCACGCGCACGGGCGTGTCCAGCGCGCCCAGGGGCTCGCCGTAGGCGCGCTCGAAGGCCCAGTCCAGCGCCTCCGGCAGCCGGGCCACCGGCTCCGCCAGCATCTCCTCCACGTACCAGTGGACGTTCTTCACCTCGTCGCCCACGGTGGGGCGCTCGCGGCGCAGCTCGTCCGTCTGCCACAGCGCCGTGATCTCCTCGCGCATGGCGGTGAGGTTCGCGGCGGACTCGCGCGGGGTGAGCGTGCACCGGTCGCGCTCCTCCAACAGCTGCGCCAGCCGGTAGAGCTTCTCCAAGAGCGTGCGGCGCACCGCCTGGGTCGGGTGCGCGGTGAACGTCAGCGTCACCTTCAGCGTCCCCAGCGTTTCACGCACCTTGTCGGCGCTGACGCCCGCGGCCTTCAGCGCCAGCAGCGTCGACTCCAGCGACCCCTTCTGGGGCCGGGTGGAGGTGGGGCTCGCGTGGGCCCGCGCGCGGCGGATGCGGTGGTGCTGCTCCGCCAGATTCACCAGCTGGAAGTAGACGGAGAAGGCGCGCAGCACCGGCTCCACCTGATCCGACGGCAGCCGCCGCAACACCGCCGCCAGCTCCGCCGCCGCGGCGCGTCGTCCGGCCACCGGGCCCCGCCGCCGCTGGATGGCCAGGTGGCGGACCTCCTCCTCCTTGTCGAACAGGGCCTGCCCCTCCTGTTCCACCAACACCTCACCCAACAACCGGCCCAAGAGCCGGACATCCCGCCGCAGCGGGGGATCCACGGGACGTGAACGCGCCATAACGGACCGGAACCGTAGTCCTTTGGCCCCCCACCGCCCCTACCCATTCTCGAATTTTCGACCGCCAGCCGACGGATGACCCACTCCGTCCTTGCAGGAAAAATTCAACCTCCCGGTCTTCCCAAAGAGTCGCGGCTTCCACTAGAAAGTGGGCACTCCCGGACCCCGCCGGGATGTCTGACCTGACCCAAAGGAGTGGCAATGCGGAAAAACCCATCTTGGCTGGCCCTGGGCCTGCTGACGCTCGCGGCGCCGACGGCGTACGCGGAGCGCGCGTGGTACGAGAAGCCGCAACCCGACGTCGCCGCGCCGTCCACCAAGCTGCGCCAGGCGGTTGTCCAGGACATCACGGACGACCTGCCCCACCGTCTGGGTGAGCAGCAGAAGGAGCTCAAGGCGCAGGCGCTGCAGATGCGTCTGGAGGGTCGTGGTCAGCCGGGCCGCGTGCAGAAGCTGGCCAACGGCAAGTTCGTGGAGCTGGAGCTGCAGCGCACGGACCGCATCTTCGTCATCCTGGTGGAGTACGGCACGCAGATCCACCCGGTGTTCGGCAACCCCGCCACCAACCCGGGCGGCAACATCCCCGGCCCGCTGCACAACGCGATTCCGGGCCCGGACCGCACGGTGGACAACACCACCATCTGGCAGCCGGACTACAACCGCGAGCACTTCGAAAAGCTCTACTTCGACACCACGCCCGGCGCGGACTCGGTGGCGAACTTCTACAAGGCCGCGTCCTCCGGCCGCTACACCGTGTCCGGCACGGTGTCCGAGTGGGTGAAGGTGCCGTACAACGCCGCCCGCTACGGCAACAACCTTTGCGGCAGCTCCAGCTGCTCCAACTCCATCTGGCCGCTCGTCAGCGACGCCATCAAGGCGTGGACCAACGCCCAGCTGGCCGCTGGCAAGACGCCCGCGGAGATCAAGGCGTACCTGGACACGTTCGACACGTGGGACCGGTACGACTACGACGGCGACGGCAACTTCGACGAGCCGGACGGCTACATCGACCACTTCCAGATCGTCCACGCCGGCATGGGTGAGGAAGTCGGCGGCGGCGCGCAGGGCCCCAACGCCGTGTGGAGCCACCGCTGGTTCGCGTACAGCAACGGCACGAGCGCGGACGGCATCGGCCCCGCGTACAACCAGAACGGCGGCACGCGCTTCGGGACGGGCATCGACAAGTGGGTGGGCGACTACACCATCCAGCCGGAGAACGGCGGTCTGGGTGTGTTCGCGCACGAGTACGGCCACGACCTGGGCCTGCCGGACCACTACGACACGACGAACGCGGCGGACAACGGGACGGGCTTCTGGACCATCATGTCGTCCGGCTCGTACCTGAACGACGGCACCAAGGACATTGGCAGCCGTCCGGGTGACTTCTTCGCCTGGGACAAGCTGCAGCTGGGCTGGCTGGACTACGCCACCACGGATGCGGGCCTGTACTCGTACCACAACCTGGGCCCCGCGGAGGTCACGTCCCAGAACGCGAAGCAGGCGCTCGTGGTGAAGCTGCCCGGCAAGCCCGTGGTGCAGCCCACCACCGCCCCGTTCGAGGGCCAGGGCATGTGGCAGGGCGGCCAGGGCAACAACCTGGACCGCGTGCTCGAGAAGACGGTGAAGCTGCCGAACAAGAAGCCCATCACCTTCTCCTTCCAGACCTGGTTCGACATCGAGGAGGACTGGGACTACGCCTACGTCGCCCTCTCCGTGGACGGTGGCCCGTTCACCAACCTGGCCAGCCCGGTGAGCCGCACCACGAACCCGTGGGGCAACAACCTGGGCAACGGCATCACCGGCACGTCCGGTGGTTGGATTCCCCTGGAGTTCGACCTGTCCGCCTACGCGGGCAAGAGCGTCACGCTGAAGATCCGCTACAAGACGGACGCGGCGGAGTTCAACAAGGGCTTCCTGGTGGACTACGTGCAGCTGTGGGCGAAGAACACCTACGTCTTTGGTGACGACGGTGAGTGGGGCCACAAGTGGTGGGACAAGTCGACGTTCTTCGTGACGGACGGCACCAACACCCTCTACGACAACTACTACCTGGCCGAGTGGCGCCAGTTCCGCGGCTACGACGAGGGTCTGGCCACGGGTCCCTACAACTTCGGCTTCAGCTCGGATGGCCTGGTGGATTGGGCGGAGCGCTACTCGTACAACCCCGGCCTGCTGATCACCTACTGGGACACGTCGCAGTCGAACAACAACGTGTCTCAGCACCCGGGTTCGGGCCGCATCCTGCCCATCGACTCGCGCCCGCAGCCCCTGCAGCGCAGCGACGGCCGCTACTGGTCCGGCCGCGTGCAGACGCACGACGCGACGTTCGGCCTGGAGCCCAGCTTCCCGCTGTCGCTCAAGCCCAACGGCTTCCCGCGCAACGAGTACGCCTCACAGCCTGCGGTGCCGGTGTTCAACGACACGAACGAGTTCTGGTACGCCACGCAGCCGTACGGCGGCGTGAAGGTTCCGAAGACGGGCACGATCATCGAGGTGCTGTCGACGAACCCGGCCCAGACCGTGATGCAGGTCCAGGTGCGCCCGGTCGAGTAGTCCTCTGACCGTCGTCACCGCTGAGCAGTGAAGGAGGGCCGGTCCCGCGTCGATGCGGGGCCGGCCTTTCGCTTTTCGGGTTGAAGGAATCCGGACACCCGGGGCGCGGCCGTTGATGACGGACGCGCGGGGGACGCTACGGTGCCCGCATGGCCGAGTGCCCCGTGGGCGGTCCCGCGTCCCCTTCCCCTCCTCCCGAGCCGCCCTCCGAAGTCGCGCGAACCGTGGCGCTGGAGTCCGCGGATCCGCTCTCCGTGCTCAACCAGGCGTTCCGCGACGCGTACGCCGCGCGCCGTGAGGCCGTGCTGTCCCGCATGGGGCCCGTCATCGCGCAGATCGACGACGTGCTCATCCTGCGCATGCGCGGCCAGCGCTTCGAGGCGCCCGCGCGCACGCGCCGCTACCACGTGTACAAGGCCGTCACCCACGTGCCCCTCGCGCTCCACGTCCTGCTCGCCAGCAAGGACGCGCTCGATGAAGAGACGCGCACGCGGCTCACCACGATGCGACGGCTCATCACCGCCTCGCGCATGAGCCTGGACAACAGAGGCCTTCCGGCCGAAGCCCTGGCGCGGCAGCACCGCCTGCTCGACGCGTCGCTCGCGCTCGTGGACGGCGTGCTGGCGGCGAACCGGGTGACGCAGGCGGAGCTCTCCGCGTTCATCCACGCCCGGGTGCCGGACCTCCTGAAGAACGCCGAGGACGCGGCGAAGGATCAGATCGACACCATGCACGCCTCGGTCGAAGCGTGGAAACGCCAGATGACCGCGGAGGAGCGCGACCAACTGCGCGCCGTGGTGGCCGCCTCGCACATGTCGCGGCCCGGCAACGTGGCCGCGCAGTACTTCTCCATCACGCTGGGCGACACGTGGGAGGGGCGCTTCCACGAAGAGGATCAACAGCCCGGCAAGCGCGTGCTCACCTCGGAGGCGACGTTCGACGAGCCCGCGGCGTTCGCGCTGCTCGCCACGCACGTGCTGGACGCGAACACGTCACGCGGCATCTTCGGCGAGGAGACGCGCATGGCCAGGGATCTGCTCGCGGACGCGGCCGAGCGCATCCTCGCGGGCATGTTCCAGACATCACCCCAGTCGCCCGGCACGGGCGCGCCGTAGCGGCTCAGGAGCTCGTGAGCGGAAGCTCCACCATGAACGTCGCGCCCTCGCCCAGGCGGCTGTCCAGGGACACGCGCCCGCCCTCGGCCTCCACGATGGTGCGGGTGAGGTAGAGCCCCAAACCCAGGCCGCCATAGTGGCGCTCGGACACCGCGCGGCAGTAGCGCTCGAAGAGGCGGGGCCGCTGCTCCGGCGAGATGCCGATGCCCCCGTCGCGCACCGTGAGCCGCGCCACGGGCCCATCCGCCACGAGCCGCACGGACACCGGTGTACCGGGGCCGTACTTGAGGGCGTTGTCCAGCAGGTGATCCAACACCTGCGCCAGCCGCACCCGGTCGAAGCAGCCGCGCACCGACTCCGGGGCTTCCACCTGGAACTCGCAGTGCTCCAGGACGAACCTGGGCGCGAACGTCGCGGCCACCTCGCGCACCACCTCCGCGACGTCCACCTCCTCGCGCTGCAGGCGGAAGGTGCCGGCGCTGATGCGCGACACGTCCAGCAGGTCATTCATCAGCTCCGTGAGCCGGCGGACCTGGCGGTGCCCCGTCTCCACATGGGCTTCGATGATCGGCACGAGCGGCGAGTCCGGATGCGACTTCACCGCGCGCGACAGCGCCTGGAGCTTCAGGCTCAGCGGCGTCAGCGGCGTCTTCAGCTCGTGGCTCGCGACAGAGAGGAACTCGTCGCGCAGGCGGATGGCCTCGCGTGCGCCCTGGAGCAGCCGCGCGTTGTCCACCGCGAGCCCGGCCAGGTTCGCCAGCTCCTGGGCGAACCGCAGGTCCTCGTCGCCATACCGGCGGCTGGAGGTGGTGACCAGGAAGGACAGCGCGCCCAGGATGTGGCCCCGGGCCATGATTGGCACGGTGAGCAGCGAACGGATGCCCACCCGCCGCATCGTCTCCAGATGCTCCGCGTCCTGCGCCACGGACTGCATCACCGCGTCCGTGACCTCCGTCGCCAGGGTGGACCGGCCGGTCGCCAGCGCCACCGCGGGAGGATAGACGGGCCGCTCCCGAGGCACCGGCGTCAGCCGCTGCACGGTTGCCGCGAGCGGCGCCTGGGAGGGGTCGGCCGACACCACCTGGACGCGCTCGAAGTGGCCGTCCGAATGCAGCACGTCCACGATGCACCAGTCCGCGAGCGCCGACACCGACAGGTTCGCCAGCGACGCCAGCGACTCCTGCGTGGCGGAGGCATCCAGCGACGACGCGAACAACTCGCTGGCCCGCGCGAGGAACGCGGCGCGCTCCTCACCCAGGACCTGCGCCTGGATGTCGATGCAGGTGCCCACCCATTCGTGCACGGAGCCATCCGGCCCCAGCACCGGCATGCCCCGCGCGAGCATCCACACGTAAGCCCCGTCCACGCGGCGCAGCCGGTAGCGAGTGGCGAAGGGCTGCGTCCCCGCCCTGGCCCGCTCCCACGCCGCCAGGGCCCCGGCCCGGTCATCCGGGTGCAGGGCGAGGAGCCACCCCTGGTTGCGCATCTGCTCCGCCGTCTGGCCGGTGAAGGCCGTCCACGACGGGGAGATGGGCGCCAGCGCATCCCTGGCGGGGTTCGTCGACCAGGTGACCTGCGCCGCGGTCTCCAGCAGCCGGCGGAGCCGCTCGGTCTCCTGGCGCAGTTGGGCCAGCTCCTCGCGCAGGGCGACCTCGGCGCCGGCGGGAGGCGTGGAGACGCGGCTCGGGTCCAGCAGGGGAGACGTCATCGCGGCGCCTCAGTACACGTTGTACTTGGCGCGAAGCGCTTCGTGCTCCTGCGCGTTGCGCGACGGGTGCAGGACCTTCTGCGCGTCATGCAGGTAGTACCAGTAGTCGCTCTTCACCGGCCGCAGCGCAGCGAGCAGCGAGTCCACCGTGGGCGCGCCAATGGGGCCCGGCGGCAGGCCCGCGCGGGTGCGCGAGTTCCACGGATCCGAGCTGTCCCGCAGCCGCTTGAGGAACGCCTTGCGGTCGTTCCACTCCGCCAGTTCGTAGCGGCTGGTGGCGTCCACGCCCAGCGGGGAGCCCTTGTCCACGCGCTTCCAGAGGATGCCCGCGACGAGCGCGCGCTGGGAGGGCACCGGCTCCTCGCGCTCCAGCATGGAGGCCATCACGACGATGTCGTGCAGCGACCGGCCGCTCTTGCCGATCTCATCCTTGTGCTGGTCGTAGAAGCGGGCGCGGAAGGTGTCGATCTGCCGCTGGATGAAGGCGTCCACCTTGAAGTTGTCCGCGATGATCCCGTACGTCTCCGGGTAGAGGTAGCCCTCCAGGCTGCGCACAGGCATTGGGAACGGCGCGGTGAAGTTGCTCGTGCGGCTGGCCGCGGCGATGTACTCGCCCGGCTTGATGAGGCCCTGGGCGGCGAGCACCTGGTCGGTGTCGCGCAGGCGCCAGCCTTCAATCATCGCGAAGGGCACGTCCTCCGGCAGCGGCTGGCCTTCCAGGGCGTTGGCCAGCTCCGCCACGGACGCCGTGGGGCTGAGCATGAAGCGGCCCGCCTTCACGTTGAGGCTGCCCCGGCGCCACAGGTGGAAGCGCCACACGGCGGGATTCTCCAGGAAGCCCTGGGCCTGGAGCTGCTGGCCCAGAGAGCGCGCGGACGCGCCCTTCTTCACCACGAACTCCTTGGGAGCCGGATCCGCTGCTGCGTGCGGCGCGGTGGTGGCGTTCTGGAAGTGCATGAACACGCCGCCTGCACCCGCGACCGCCAGGACGATGAGCACGAGGAGCGCGACCAGGATCTTCTTCATGGGGCGGCAACCTATCAAAGGCCCTGACGCTTCCAACGAGAACCACCGTGCGCCCTGCCGGGCAGGCGGACGCAAGCGCCCCCTTCTCAACACCCAGCGATGAAGGCGCCCCTCCCCTCGCGCCTCGTCTAGGATGACGCCCTTGTTCGTCGACCCCCGCCGGCTCGAAACCTTCCGCGTCGTCGCCTCGACGGGGCAGATCTCCGCCGCCTCCCGCCTGCTCCACCTGTCACAGCCCGCCGTCACCGCGCAGGTCCGGCAACTGGAGGCGGACTGCGGCCAACCGCTCCTCGTACGCACGGCACGCGGGGTGCGGCTGAACGCGGCGGGGCGTGTGCTCTTCGACTACGCCCAGCGCATCCATGGCCTGCTGGACGAGGCGGCGCTCGCCATCGCGGCCGAGGAGACCCTCACCGGAGAGCTGGCGCTGGCGGCGAGCACCACCGTGGCCAATGCCATCGTGCCCGGTCTGCTTGCGTCGTTCCTGCGCACGCACCGTGAGCTCCAGGTTCGTCTGGAAGTGGGCAATACGCGCGAGGTGCTGACGTGGTTGTCGGAGGGCCGGGTGCCGCTCGGGCTGGTGGAGGGCCACGCGCGGGCGCCCGGCATCCGGCTGGAGCGCTACCTGGATGACGAGCTGGTGCCGGTGGTCTCGTCACAGGGGCCGGCGGAGTGGTCGCGGATCCGCACCATGGAAGCACTGCGGGAGGTACCGCTGCTGTGGCGCGAGCAGGGCTCCGGCACACGCGCCGTGCTGGACCGGGCCCTGCGCAAGGCAGGCGTGCGCAAGGGGCCTCGACGCGGAGACCTCCAACTGGGCAGCACCGAGGCCATCAAACGTGCGGTGTCCCTGGGCCTGGGCGTGGCGCTGTTGTCCCGCTGGAGCATCGACGGCGAGCTGTCCCTGGGCCGCTTCCAGGTGTTACCCGTGCCAGGGTTGCGCATCCCGCGAGCGTTCTCCTGGGCCCTGCCCGTGGATGATCCGTCCGGAGCCGCGGGCCGCTTTCTGCGCCATGCCCGCGCCACGCCCCCGGTGCTGCTGCCCTGAGCCCGAGGCTCACGCAGCCGCGCCATGCCCGCCACGCCCCCGGTGCTGTTGCCCTGAGCCCGAGGCTCACGCCGCCTGGCCGCCGCCCCCTGCCCGCAACGCCATCGGTGCTGCTGCCCTGAGCCCGAGGCTCACGCCGCCCAGCCCAGCCGCAGCGCGCCCAGGCACAGGCCCGCCATGATCAGCCACAGCGCCACCGCCTGAGCGAGCGGACGAAGGCCCACGGCCCGCAGCGTCTCGCGCGTCAGCCCCGCCCCCAACAGGAACAGCGTCACGACGAGCAGCTGCCGGGCGACGGCCGCCACACCCTGCCCCACCGGCGCGAGCCCCGGGAACACCGTCACGACCGCCGCCGCTCCGAGGAATCCGGCGATGAACCACGGCCGGCGCACCCGGCCCTTCACCTCGTGGCCCTCGCGCCGGCGCCACGCGGCCAGGCCCACCGTCAGCGGGAGGATCCACAGGGCGCGCGCCAGCTTCACGGGCGTGGCCACCGCCAGTGCCTCGGGTCCGTAGCGCAGCGCCGCGCCCACCACGGAGCTGGTGTCGTGAATGGCCATCGCGCACCACAAGCCGAACTGGTGCGGCGTCAGCCCCACCGCATGGCCCACGACGGGGAAGACGAACAGCGCCACGGCGTTGAGCAGGAACACCGTGCCCAGGGCCACGGACGTCTCATGCTCCTGGGGCCGCAGCACCGGCACCACCGCCGCGATGGCGCTCCCGCCGCAGATGGCGGTACCCACGCTGATGAGCAGCCCCGTCACGCGAGGAACACCGAGCAGCCGGGCGAGCCCCACCCCCAGCGTCAGGCACACCGCGATGCCCACCACCGTGTAGCCCAGCCCCTCACGCCCCGCCGCGAGCACCGTGCGCAGGTCCATGCCCGCGCCCAGCCCCACCACCGCCAGGGACAACAGCCGGGGCGTCAGCGCCCGCGTCGTCGTGGCGAACGGATTGCCCACGGTCAGCGCCACGCACAGCCCCGCGAGCAGGGCCACGCCGGTGGAGACGGAAGGCAGCAGGCAGAGCGCCGCGCACAGCGGCACCAGGACATGTCCGGCCGTCCAGGTCCGGGGATGGACAACGGGAAGCGGTGGAGGCGTTTCCATGCGCCAGGACATGCGCCGGGCGGCCTCCGGACACCAGATGTCAGAAGCGATAAGGCATCAGTTTTCTGGATGGCTCGCGGAGATGAGCAGGGACAGCTCGTTGGGCGTGAGGATTTCGCAGCCGTCGCGGGTGACGAGCACGGTGTGCTCGAACTGGGCGGACAGGCTGCCGTCCGCGGTCACGACGGTCCACCCGTCCGGCATCATCCGGATGTCCGGCCGCCCCAGGTTCACCATGGGCTCGATGGTGATGACCATCCCCGAGCGCAGCGTGATGCCCGTGCCCGCCTTGCCCACGTGCGGCACGTGCGGCTCCCCATGCATCTGCCTGCCGATGCCGTGGCCCCCGAACTCCTCCACGATGCTGCACCCCTCCGCATTCGCCAGCGCCATCACCGCCGCGCCAATGTCCCCCAACCGCGCGCCGTGCCGCACCACCGACACGCCCGCGTCCCGGCAGCGCCGAGCCACGTCCACGACGTGCTTCGCGTCCGCGGAGACCTCGCCAATCATGAACGTGGCGGACGTGTCGCCGTGGAAGCCGTCCAGGTGCGTCGTCACGTCCACGTTGACGATGTCGCCGGGCTTCAGCACTTCATCCGTGCGCGGGATGCCATGGCACACCACGTGGTTGCGGCTGGTGCACACCGTGGCCGGGAAGCCCTTGTAGCCCAGCTGACTGGGCGTCCCACCCCGCCGCGCCGTGTCCTCGCGAACCCACGCGTCGATGTCCGCCGTCGTCACGCCCGGCTGGAGCCGGGACGCCACGTGCGCCAACGTGCCCGCCGCCGCGCGGCCCGCGAGCCGCAACCGCTCCACTTCACTGCCCTTGAAGAGAGGAATTCCCATGCCGGGCAAGGTGGCACCCGCCCGTCCGGAGCGTCCAATGCTGTTCTGGCATGACGCGGCCTGGGTGCACGGCGCGCACGACTCGCGCTAACCTTCCGCGCGTGAGCATCACGCACCTCCAGTCCTTCGTCGCGGTGGCCGAAGAGGGCCACGTGGGCCGGGCCGCGCTCCGGCTGCACATCACCCAGCCGCCGCTCAGCCGTCACATCCTCGCCCTGGAGGATGAGCTGGGCACGCCCCTCTTCGAGCGCGTCCCCAAAGGCATGCGCCTGTTGCCCACCGGAGAGGCCCTGCTCCACCACGCGCGCCGCATCCTCGCGGAGGTGGAGGTCGCCACCCTCACCGTGCGAGAGGCGGCCGGAGCCTCCAAGCCGCCCCCCGCCTGACGCCTACGACCAGGCGGCCATGCCGCCAATCCGGCGCAGCATCAGGATGGGGCCGTCGTCCATGCGGCGGCCGCGCAGGTCAATCTCACAGTCGATGACCCAGTCCCCATGGCCCTCCGGGTCCATGATGCGCTGCTGGGCCTCCCACTGGCGCGTGCCCGCCTCCTTGAGCTGCGTGTTCGCCGGCTTGCGCGCCTGGGGCGTGAGCACCACCAGCTTGTGCTCCTCGAAGTACGGCGCCATGGCCAGCTCCAGCTTCGGCGCGGTCCACTCGCCCAGCGCGTTGTCCAGCATGCCCAGCGCGTCCAGGTAGCGGCGCTGGCCCAGCGCGCGCAGCAAACGGTGCAGCTCTTCGCGCACGCGCGCGGCGAAGGCCTTGGGGTCCTCCGTGAGCTCCTTGGGCTTGAGGTCCACCACCGGCTTCACTTCGACGGGGGCCTCCGGGTTGCGCATCCGCTCCCACTCGTCCAGGAGGCTGGAGTCCACCTGACGCAGCGTCGCGCGGAGGTGGTCGAGGATGTCGTCCAGGTCCTCGTTGCGGAACTTCTCCGGCACCGTCTGCACCAGCGACTTGTAGACGTCACCCACGTAGCGCAGCAGCACGCCCTCGCTGCGCTGCAGGCCGTACTCACGCACGTAGTCGTGGAAGGACATGAAGCGCTCGAACATGTCCCGGACAATGGACTTGGGCCGGATGTTCTCCTCGCCCACCCACGGGTGCTTCTTCGCGAAGGCGTTGAAGGTGCCGTAGACGAACTCGCGGTTCGGCTTGGGCCACTCCAGCTTCTCCAGCTCCTCCATGCGGTCGTCGTACTCCACGCCCCGCGCCTTCATCTCCTGGATCTTCTCGCCCTTCAGCTGGTGCAGCTGCGCGTACAGCACCACGTCCGGGTTCTCCAGGATGGACTCCACCAGCGTGACGACGTCCAGCGCGTACGTGTCCAGCGTGGGGTCCAACAGCTCCAGCGTCTCATGCAGGTACAGCGACAGCGTGTGGTTGAGGCTGAAGTCGCGCTGCAGGTCCTCCGACACCTCCACCGTCGCCGAGTGCTTCTCCCACTGCACCACCTTCACGATGCCCGCGTCGCGCAGCGTGCGGAAGTACATCGCCGCGTCCTTCAGGAGCTTCTTCTTCGTGTAGTCGGAGCTGTGCGAGCGCATCACCAGCTGCACCAGCCGCTTGTAGCCGCCGCTGCCCTCCGTCTTGTCGCTCTGGAGCAGGTTGAGCAGCAGGCCGTGGCTCACGTCGAAGCGCGACTCCAGCGGCTCCGGCATCCCGTTCTGGAGCCGCTCGAAGGTGCTCTTGTCGAACTGCACGAACCCCTTCTGCGGCGGCTTCGCCTTGGGCGTCTTCTTCTTGCCCGCGGCCTCCTTCGCCGCCTGGCGGATGTTTTCAATCATGTACTCCGGGGCCTGCGCCACCACGCTGCCCTCGGTGTCGAAGCCCTTGCGGCCCGCGCGGCCGGAGATCTGCTTGAAGTCGCGCACGCTCAGCGTCGTCAGCTTCTCGCCGTTGAACTTGAACAGCTGCGTGAAGAGCACCGTGCGGATGGGGATGTTCACGCCCACGCCCAGGGTGTCCGTGCCGCTGATGACCTTGAGCAGACCCTGCTGCGCCAGCTTCTCCACCAGCAGGCGGTACTTGGGCAGCAGGCCCGCGTGGTGCATGCCGATGCCGTGGCGCAGGAAGCGCTGGAAGTCCTTGCCGTAGGGCGTGTCGAAGGGGGCGTCCAGCAGCGCCTGGCGGATCTCCTCCTTCTCTTCCTTGGTGTTGAAGTCCACGGACATCAAATTCTGCGCCTGCTCGGCCGCGGCCCGCTGCGTGAAGTTCACCAGGTACACGGGGTACTTCCCGCGCGCGATGAGGTCCTGGATGGTCTCGTGCAGCGGCACCTCGCGGTAGTCGAAGTCCAGCGGCACGGGGCGCTCGGAGCTGCGCACCGTGGCCACCTCGCGGCCGGTGAGCTTCTCCAGGCTCTGCTCGATGACGTGCGTGTCGCCCAGCGTGGCGGACATCAGCAGGAACTGCGTCTTGGGCAGCGCCAGCAGCGGGATCTGCCAGGCCACCCCGCGCTCCTTGTCGGAGTAGTAGTGGAACTCGTCCATCACCACCGCGTCCACGCGCGCGGAGGCGTCACGCAGCGCGAGGTTCGAAAGAATCTCCGCCGTGCAGCAGAGGATGGGCGCCTCGCGGTTGATGGACGCGTCGCCCGTCAGCATGCCCACGTTCTCCGGGCCGAAGGCCTTGGAGAGCGCGAAGAACTTCTCGTTCACCAGCGCCTTGATGGGGCACGTGTAGAACGACACCTTGCCCTCGGCCATGGCCTTGAAGTGGAGCGCCATGGCCACCAGCGACTTGCCGGAGCCCGTGGGTGTCTTGAGGAACAGGTGCTTGTCGCTCAAGAGCTCCAGGATGGCCTCCTCCTGGGCGGAGTACAGGCTCAGGCCGTTCGTGGCCACGTAGCCCACGAAGCGGTTGAGGATCTCGTCGGCATCGAGAGGGGGCTCGCCAGGCTTCGGCAGCAAGGCGGCGAGCGGGGCGCGGGTGTCGGCGGAGGCACTCATCGGGCCCGACTCTAGGAGGTGCCGCCCCATCCCCGTGAAAAATCGCGCGTCCCCGGGCCGACACTCGCACCCGGAGAGGTCCCCTGCCTGCCCGGCCTGTGCACCCGGGCACAGTGGCAACGGCTGGGACGCGGATGGCCATGGGCGGTGGGCCTCCCCATCCTGCCCCCGCGACATTCATGAGGGGGTTGGACATGCGGACAGCGAAATTCTGGATGGGGACACTGCTGGCGGGCGCGCTGGCGCTGGGCTACGGGTGCGGGAGCGAGGCGAACAAGGATCCGACACCGCAGGACGCACCGCAGCAGCAGTACCCGGACGCGGGCACCGACGCGGGCGTGTTGCTGACGCTCACCGACGCGCAGATCGCCCGCGTCCTGCAGGTGGCCAACGAGGGCGAGGTGATGCTGGGCCAGTACGCCGCGCCGCTCGCCACCGAGCAGGCCGTGATCGACTTCAACAACCAGATGGTGACGGAGCACACCGCCGTGAAACAACGGCTGGACGCGGTGCTCGCGGCCGAAGGCATCACGCCCGAGGACTCCGCGCTGAGCCTCCAATTGCAGACACAGGTCCAGCAGATCATGCAGATCCTCGCCGGTCCGAACGCACCGGCCGCGGGCGCCGCGCTCGACCAGGCGCTGATCAGCGCGCAGCTCGGCGTGCACACGCAAGTCGGCTTCCTCTCCGACAGCCTGCTGTCGACCCAGATCACCAACCCGGCCCTGGCGCAGGAGGCGCTCACCGAGCGGCAGGGCGTGCAGCAGCACATCAACACCGCCGCGGACATCCAGTCGAACCTGGTGCTCCCACCCGTCACGCCTTAGTAGGAGCGCTTTCCGTCGCTGGATAAAAATACAGCTCGGGCTCTCAGAACCTGAGAGCCCGAGCCTGCTCACACGACCCATGGGGGAGGATTCGACCCAGGTGCTTTCCAATCGTGTCGGACCGGTTTAGTAGGAATTTGGACCGCCGATGCAAAAGCCAACCGAACCGACCTCCGCGCAGAGCGAGCCGTTGACGACAGGACGGGTCCTGCGCTCCACGTATGAGATTGGCACCGTGCTGGGCAAGGGCGGCATGGGTGCGGTGTTCCTCGCGCGCCACCTGCGCCTGCCGGGCAAGCAGGTCGCCATCAAGGTGCTGCACGGCGCGGAGGAGGTGTCGGAAGAGGTGGCGCTGCGCTTCCGGCGCGAGGCGGAGATCGCCTCCCGGCTGGGGCACCCGAACATCGTGGAGGTGCTGGACTTCGACACCCTGGAGGACGGCACGCCCTTCATGGTGATGGAGTACCTGCGCGGTGAGGGCCTGTCGCGCCGGCTGCGCAAGCAGAAGAAGTTGCCGCTGGAGGAGGTCTTCTCCATCACGCGGCAGATGGGCGCGGCGTTGCAGGCGGCGCACCGCGCGGGCGTGGTGCACCGCGACCTGAAGCCGGGCAACGTGTTCCTCGTGCCCACGGAAGCGGGCGGCGTCGTGGGCGAGCGCGTGAAGCTGCTCGACTTCGGCATCTCCAAGCTCGTGGACTCGCGCACGCTGATGACGCTGGACTCCGTGCTGATGGGGACGCCGCAGTACATGGCCCCTGAGCAGGCCATGGGCCACAACAGCAACGTGGACGCGCGCACGGACCTCTTCGCGTTCGGCTGCATCGTCTACGAGATGATCGCGGGCCGGCCGCCCTACTCGGGCGACAACGTCGCGGAGCTCATCTACCAGATCGTCCACCTGGAGCCCCCGCCGCTCCTGTCGCTTGCGCCCGAGACGCCGCCGCACGTGGTGACGGCCATCTCCCGCGCGATGGCGAAGAAGCCAGACGACCGCTACCCGGACGTGGGCTCGTTCATCCTGGACCTGACGGGCAGCCCGCTCCAGACGCTCGCGGAAGTGAAGCCGGAGCAGCGCTCGCGTCCCGCCAATCCCACGGCCCCGCCGTCGGTGCCGCGTCCGCCGGACCGCGAGGAGCACATCCCCACGGTGGGCATGCGCCCCCACGCCGGCCACGACACGTCGTCCCCTGCCCCTTCCGCGGGACCTCAGACGGAGTCCCTGGCCGCCCAGCCGCTGGACCCCGCCCGCCCGAAGTGGCCGGTGGCCGTGGCCGTGGGGATGGCGGTCATCATCGCGTTCGCCGTCGCCTTCTTCTGGAAGCGCCCGGGCGTGACGGCGCCCGCCGTCGGGGTGGTGAATCCCCCGTCGCCCCCGGTCCAGCCGCGGCCCCAGCCCACGGAGCCCGTCACCCCGCCCGCCGTGGTCGTGGCGCCGCCGGAGGACGTGAACAAGCCCGTGGATCCGGAGCCCCAGCCGACGCAGCCGACGGAACCGGAGAACTCCACGCAGCCCACGGTGAACACAAAGCCGAAGACTCGCGTCGCCCCCGAGTCCATGCCGGACAGCGTCCGCGAGGACCTGGCGGCGGCGCAGAAGGCGCTGGACGCTTCGAACACGGAAGAAGCGCTGCGTCACATCCGGCGCAGCCAGCGCACGAAGATCACCGGCCTGTCGTTCTCGCTGCTCACCCGCGTGTACTGCCAGCAACACGACCTGGCGAACTCGCGGGCAAATTGGACCCGCGTACCGGCAACGGAACGTCCAAGGGTCCGACAATACTGTTCGCAGTACGATATCGACCTGTAGGGTCGTCCGGGCGCGCGGAAACTCCAGAGCGGGGGCGCGACCGCAATCCAAGGAGTCGTCGTGAGAGTGCTACTGGCAGTGGGGGTCGTGGCGCTGTCCCTGGGATGTTCCCGGGGCGTGCGGCCCGACAGCGAGGTGGCGGGTACGAAGCCCACCACCGGCAAGGTGTATTCCAACGAGGCCGGCGAGAAGATCACCCTCATCGCGCTGGAGCCCGGTGACGCGAAGAAGGCGCTGGTCGCGTTCGAAGGCACCAAGAGCGAGCTGGACGGACAGGTGCTGGTCGCGGGGGTGGACACGCAGCAGCGGCGCGCCGTGGAGTACTGGACGATGTGGCGCGGCAACAAGCAGCGCTTCGTCACCGTGCACGATCGGGGCGGCTACGAGGACCTGGTCTTCAGCGGCGTGAACCACACGGGCTACACGCACCTGAAGCCGGACACGGCCAAGACGGGCGCGCTGAAGGTGGAGAAGGTCTTCGAGCGCTACCAGGACCTGGAAGGCGACAAGAAGTACCAGGGCCTGCTCGCGTTCGACCGCAAGTTCTGGACGAACCAGGCGGAGACGCAGCTGTCCGAGGCCCTGGCGGCGACGAACAAGGCGTGCGGCTCCAAGCTGACGTCCACCGTGGCCTGGGACTCCATCACGGACGCGCAGATCAACAAGATGTCCTTTGGCAGCTACTGCGTGGGCCCGATGGAGTCGCTCCAGAAGCTGTGCGAGCGCTCCGACGAGGCCAAGCGCGCCGTCCAGCAGAAGCTCCAGGCGGTGGAGTGCCGCTTGGACGACGCCAAGGCCGCGCTGAAGATGGAAGCCCAGAAGGTCATCTGGTCCGTGACCGCGGATCGGACGGTCCAGTCGGACGAGACCACCACCTTCTTCACCGACAACCTCTAGAACGAAAGCCCACCGACAATGACGCTTCGACGCATGGTCATCGCCCTGGGGCTCGTCCTGGCCCCGCAAGCCGCGCTCGCGCTGGATCCGCCCTGGAAGCAGGAGCAGAAGCTGCGCGACCGCATGGTGCTGGAGTCCGCGAAGGTCTGCGCGGACGGCAAGGGCCACTACACGGTCCTCATCCCCCAGACGCCCGAGCACGAGGGCGACCTGTTCTACGGGGACGGCAAGACGTTCACGCAGGTGGTGCCCGTGGGCTACACCTCCGCCACGGACGGCGCCTTCTTCGAGCCCCGCTTCTTCAACCCCAAGGCCAACGACAACTTCCGCGGCACGGACTACCGCGTCGTCTCCGACGTGAAGCTGAGCGAGGACTTCAAGACGTGCGCGCTGCGCTGCGGGGAGAAGAACCTGCCGCAGCAGCCGGTGCCGGCGGAAGAGGCCAAGGAGCTCTTGCGCAAGGCCGCGTACCAGCCCAGCCCGGTGAAGTTCCAGCCGTACGCGCTGCTGCGCGACGACAAGGGCGTGTACTACCTGGTCGAGCGCGGCATCGGCGCGGACAACAAGAGCTTCCGCATCTTCACGGGCCAGCGTGGCCAGGTGAAGCAGCAGAAGATGCTCAACGTCGTCACCGACTCGCAGGGGGAAATCTTCTCCACGCAGGGCGGCGACCTGCGCCTCGTGGTGGACCGCGAGGAGCCGTCGTTCTGGGTGGTGAAGAGCAAGCGCCAGAAGCTGCGCGCGGTGCCGGTGGGTGAGAACCTGCCGTTCATCTACAACGAGCTGGGCGTCTACACGGGCGCGCGGTTGGGCACGCCCTGCGACGACGTGTAGTCCCGTAGCACCGGGGAGCCCCGGGCACGGTCAGCCGTTGAGCACCTTCACGGCTTTGACCATGTCCGGGGCCAACTCCTCGTGTTCCACGAGGGTGAACCCCAGCTTCTTGCTGACGGCCTGCATGCCGCGGTTGCGCGTGAGGATGTCCGCGACGATGCGGCGCAGGCCCCAGTCCCTTCCAATGTCCACCAGCCGCCGCAACAGCTCCGTGCCCAGGCCCAGGCGCTGGGCGGGGTCGCTGACGGTGATGGCGAACTCCGCGTCCTTCGTGCCGCGCAGGCGCGTGAGCCGGCCCACCGCCAGAATCTCTCCTCCGCCCTTCCCGTCTGGCGACGGCCGCTCGGCGACGAGCGCCATTTCGCGCGCGTAGTCGTTGAAGCAGATGCGCGCCAGGCGCTCATGGGCCACGCGCTGGCTGAGCTTCATCAGGCCCGCGTAGCGCATGAACACGGTCTGCTCGGAGAGCGCCTGGTGGAAGCGGCCCATGGCGGGCTCGTCCTCCGGGCGGATGGGGCGCACCAGGAGCTGCTCGCCGTTCTTCAGCGTGAGCAGCTTCGCGTACTGGTGCGGGTACGGTTCGATGGCGAGCTTCGGCAGCGCCGCGGCCGGGACCTCTGGCGGGTGCAGCACCACGCGCGCGTCCAGCGCGATGATGCGCTCGCCGGAGACGAGCAGCGGGTTGATGTCCAGCTCGCGGATGAGCGGCTGCTCCACCACCAGCTGGCTGAAGCGCACCATCAGCCGCTCCAGCGCGCCCATGTCCACGGGGGCCCGGCCGCGCACGCCCTTGAGCGCGTGGTGGATGCGCGTGCGCTCCATCATCCGTCGCGCAAGCGTGGTGGTGAGGGGCGGCAGGCCCAGGGCGCGGTCCTGCATCACCTCCACCAGCGTGCCGCCCGCGCCGAAGAGCAGCACCGGCCCGAACTGCGCGTCCAGGCTGCTGCCCAGAATCAGCTCGTAGCCGTCCAGCTTCGCCATGGGCTGCACGGTGACGCCCTGGAACGCGTCCTGGAGGCCCCGCTCCACGAGCGCGTCGCGGATGGCGCGCCAGGCATCCCGCACCTGCGCCTCGTCGCGCAGGTCCAACCGCACGCCGCCCACGTCCGTCTTGTGCGTCACCGTGAGCGAGTTCAGCTTGAGCACCACGGGGAAGCCCAGCGCGCGGGCCTTCTCCACCGCCTCGTCCTCGGACGTGGCGAGCCACGTCTCCACGGTGGGGATGCCGTAGGCGGCCAGCAGGCGCTTGGATTCGTATTCGGACAGGAGGGTGCGGCCGGAGGCGCGGGCTTCGTCCACCAGGGCGCGCGCCACGTCGCGGGCTCCACCGGTGGGCTCCTCCGCCAGCGTGGGCGTCTCATAGAGCCCGGCGATGTTGTCCGAGTAGCGCCACATGTAGTTGAAGACGCGGGCCGCGGTGTCCGGGTAACCGAAGGTCGGGATGCCCGCGTCGTTGAGGATGCGCTCGCCGGCGGCGACTTCCGAACCGCCCATCCAGCTGGCGAGCACGGGCTTGCCGGGCAGCTTCGCGTAGCCCTTGAGACGGTCCGCCGTCTTGGTGGGCTCCGTCATGTCCTGCGGCGTGAGGATGACGAGCAGGCCGTCGCTGTTGGGGTCCGCGCCGGTGGTCTCCAGCGCCTTCGCGTAGCGCTCCGCGTCCGCGTCTCCCAGGATGTCCACCGGGTTGGCGTGGCTCCAAGGCGGCGGCAGGAAGCCGTCCAGCTGCTTCTTGGTGTCGTCGGACAGCACGGCCAGCTCGCCGCCGCCGGACACGAGCGCGTCCGTGGCGAGCACCGCGGGGCCGCCCGCGTTGGTGAGCAGCGTGAGCCTGCGGCCGGAGGGCCGGGGCTGGCGGGCCAGCACCTCCGCCATGTGGAACAGGTCCTCGATGGAGTCCACGCGCAGCACGCCCGCGCGGCGGAAGGCAGCGGAGAGCACCTCGTCGCTGCCGGCGAGCGTGCCGGTGTGGGACGCGGCGGCCTGCGCGGCCTGCGCGGTGCGGCCGGCCTTGATGACGATGATGGGCTTGGTGAGGGCCACCTCGCGCGCGGCGGACAGGAAGGCGCGCGCGTCGCCGATGGACTCCATGTACAGCAGGATGGAGCGCGTCATCGGATCATCCGCGAGGAAGTCGATGAGGTCTCCCCAGCCCACGTCCAGCATGGAGCCCACGGAGACGAAGGCGCTGAAGCCCACGGCCTCGCGCAGGCTCCAGTCGAGGATGGAGGTGAGCAGCGCGCCGGACTGGCTGATGAAGGCCACGTTGCCGGGGCGGGCCATGCCCTTGGCGAAGGTGGCGTTGAAGCCGCTCGTGGGGCGCATCACGCCCAGGCAGTTGGGGCCGATGATGCGCAGGTTCGCGGCCTGCGCGATTTGAAGCACCTCCTGCTCCAGCTTCGCGCCCTCCGGGCCCGTCTCCTTGAAGCCCGCGGAGATGATGATGGCGCCCTTGACGCCGACCTCCGCGCACTCGCGGATGATGGCCGGCACGGACTTCGCGGGGGTGACGATGACGGCCAGGTCCACGGGCTCCGGCAGGGCGCGCAACGAAGGCCACGCCTTGATTCCGAGCACGTTGGGGCGCTGCGGGTTCACCGGGTAGACGGTGCCGCCGAACGGGCTGCTGATGAGGTTCCAGAGGACGGTGCGGCCCACGCTGCCGGGGCGCTCGCTCGCCCCCACCACCGCGACGCTGCGGGGGGAGAAGATGACCTCCAGCGGCTGACGGGTCCGCTGGTGGAGCAGGTCGATGGAAGGGTCCGTCCGGGCCGGGGGCGTGGCGGGGCGTTGCTCGTCCATGGTGCGCTCGTATTCGGTGGGTGGCCGTACCGGAGCAATCTCCGGCAGGCCCCCATCGTGCACCAGTTGTGAGGAAGGGAACGGGGCAGCGGTCGTTTCCCCATCCTGTTCCTTATGCGAGCGAACGGGCGGACGCCGTCACGACGCGCGAGCCTGCTCCACCACCGGCTTGAGCACGGTGCTGGCGAACTCCGCCAGCGTGGTGGGCGTGGTGGTCTCCTTCGAGCGGGGCTCGGCCGGGTCCATGCGTCCGTCCTGGATGGCGCCGTACATCTCCACGAAGGTGTCCGCCGCGAAAGCGGGCATGCCCGCGCCCGTCATGCCGTTGCGCAGGTCCTCCAGGCCCACCCGCACGTACTTCACGGGCTGGCCCAGCACCTGGGTGAGGATGCTGGCGACCTCCGGATAGGTGAGGTCCTTGGGCCCGTGGACGCCCACATAGCGGTGGCCCGTCCACGACGGGTCCAGGAGCACCTCGGCGGCCTTGGCCGCGATGTCCGCGGTGGCGACCATGGGGAAGGCCTTCGTCTCCGGGCTCGCGCTGAAGAGCGCGCCGGCCTTCGCCAGGCCCTGCACGTCGCGAAGCAGGTTCTCCATGAAGAAACCCGCGCGCAGGCTGACGACGTTGGGGGCCGCCGCCTGGAAGGCCTCTTCAATGGGCTTCAGCACGGACACCGGCCCCGTGCCCGGACCGCTCTGCGCGCCGACGCTGGAGAGGATCACCACGCGCTTCACGCCGTGCGCCTTCACGCGCTCCGCGGCCATCTTGCCGTTGGCCTTCGCCCAGTCCTGGAAGTCCGGGCGGATGGCGGGCGGCGACAACCAGAACAGCGCCTCCGCGCCAACGAGCGCCGCGTCCAGCGTGGCCTGCTCCTCGATGGAGCCCTGCACCACCTTCGCGCCCTGCTTCACCAGGTCCGCCACCTTCTCCGGCGTGCGGGAGATGATCGTGACCTTCCGGCCCGCCTTCAGCAGCTTCTCCACGAGGGGACGGCCGATGTTGCCATTCGGGGTGTTGATGACGATGGACATGGGGTGCCTCCAGCGACAGCGAGATGGCGCAACAGTGCTCTCGCGCCATTCATGAGGCCACTGCATGCTATGCATGCGCCCATGCGCCGCGCTCATGAAACCCCAGCGCCCTCCCCCGTGGAGGTCGACCTCTCCGGCATCAACCTCAACCTGATGGTGACGCTGGACGCGCTCCTGAAGGAGGCGCACGTCACCCGCGCCGCCGCGCGCGTGGGCCTCACCCAGTCCGCGATGAGCCATGCGCTCGCGCAGCTGCGGGAGTTGCTGGGCGACGCGCTGCTCATCCGCGGCCGGGGCGGCATGGTGCTGACACCTCGCGCGCAGCAGCTGGCCGCGCCGCTCAAACGGGGACTGGCGGAGCTGCGCCGTGCCCTGCGCGACGAGCCCGCGTTCGATCCCGCCACCGCGACCCGCCGCTTCACCGTGGCCACGCGCGACTTCTTCGGGTCGGTGCTGCTGCCGGGCGCGCTGGAGCTCCTGGGCCGCGAGGCTCCCGGCGTGGACCTGTCCGTGTTGCACGTGGACAGCAACACCTTCGCCGGCCAGTTGGAGACGGGCGAGGTGGACCTGGCCATCATCGTCGCGCCCGTGCCGTCCGGGCCGGGCCTGCGCCAGCAGAAGCTCCTCACCGAGGACTTCGTCTGCGTGGTGCGCAAGGACCACCCCACCGTGCGCCGCACGCTGGACGTGGACACCTACCTGAAGCTGTCCCACATCCTCATCAGCCCCAAAGGCGACGGCGTGGGCGCGGTGGACCTGGCCCTGGCCCAGCGCGGCCTGCCCCCGCGCCGCATCGCCGTGCGGGTGCCCTACTTCCTCATCGCGCCGCTGGCGGTGTCGCGCTCGGACCACGTCCTCACCGCGCCCCGCCGCCTCATCGCCGCGTTCCGCGACGCGTACGAACTCCAGGTCTTCCCCC